>JAEURB010000021.1 GCA_016788435.1 Anaerolineae bacterium
GGCGATGTGGGCCGTCTGCCGCGCGTTACGCCGCCGCCACCGCCGGTTACGCCGACGCCGATCCCGACCGCGACGCCAGTGACGACCGCCAACCTGGTCGCGGGCATCGTCGTCCTCAATCCCAACCCGCCGGTCTGCGCGCAAACGTTCAACGTGGGCTTTGACGTGGCCAACCTGGGCAGCACGCCAACGGCCGCCAGCGGCATCGTAACGTTGACCAACGTGCGCGCGGCGGATGGCACGGTGCAGGCCTCGACCATCGGCGGCTTCCCGATCCTCCAGCCCGGCCAAACGTTCCGCGTGGATATGCCGCTGACGGTGAGCACGTACTACAACGAAACCCACCGCATCACGCTGGTGATTGACCAGGCAAACCAGATTCCCGAAACGCAGAAGGGTGACAACACCCAAACCATCGAGTACGTGCTGCAGAAGGGCGGCTGCCCGTAGGCGGCACGCTGTCAGGAAACACCGTATGACACAGAGGCCCGGCGTAATTGCCGGGCCTCTGGTGATTCAACGGGCAGGCAGCAGCCTACGCCTTGAAGGCGAAATCTATCGTCGGGTCGCCACTGTCTTTCGCCTTGCCCTGGCCGAGGATGACCACACGTGGCTCGACCTGCCGCATAGCGGGCACGCGCTCGTGGGGCTGCACCGGCTCCCATTTCGAGAAGACGGCGGTATACGTGCCATCATCGCGGGGGAAAACATCACGCGGAGAAGTGCCGGCGTCCGAGAACATCCGCAGCACGTCGCCCATTGGAATGTGCGCATACAACCCGGCCGGCGCGGCGGATACCGATTCAGGCGCCGGGGCCACTGTGCCACGCGCTTCGGCTCGCTTCAACTGATTCGCCAGATCGGTGGCTGCCTTGTAGTAGCCCTCGGCAACGCCACGCAGATACTGGGCGCGCGCCGGATCCTTGTCCTCGGCCAGTTTGCCGTCGCGGGCGTAGTCACGCGCCAGCATCGCCCAGTGATTGGCCAGCGTGCGCAGTGCAGACGGTAAATCCAGTGGTTGTACGGCCATTTGAACCTCGGTTGAACACTGAAGGGCCAAAGTCGAACGATTCACCTGCGCTGAAGCGGGCGTACTCCACGCACGGACTTGTCTGGATTGTACTCACTTCACCGGCTGCGCGAAAAAGAAAGGCCCCCGGTTAGCGGGGGCCTGACGAACCATAGAGCCGCACACGGGCGATCAGGGGCAAACGGCCACGTATCCCAGCGCGCGGATGATGTCATAGACGATGGGCAGCGACTGATACAGGCACAACTGATCCACGATGACCGCGCCGGCCAGCGAACCGCAGCAGCAGAAGACGGCCAGCGCCGTGCAGCCGATAGCAGCGATGCGGGCCGTGTTATTCGGCTTGACCTCACCAGCCGCGTAGGGGTCATATTCTCCATACGCCGACAAGCCGGTCGCCTGGCCGGGGCCGGTATACGGCGCGTTGGCCTGGCTGTAGCCGCTGCCCGCGCCATACGGATAGGACTGGCCGGGCGCGGATGACTGCCCGCCGGGCGCGCCTGGATACTGCTGCGACGCACCGGGCGGCGGTGCGTACGGCGGTTGCCCCTGCGAGGCCGGTGGATACTGCTGCGAAGCGCCGGGCGGCGCATAGGGTGACTGCGCGGCGGGCGGCTGAGCCGGGGGCTGGTAGGCCTGCGAAGCGCCCGGAGCTGGTGCGCCCCCCTGATAGACCTGCGACGCGCCCGGAGAAAATGGCTGTGAAACCCCCGGCTGGGCAGGCGGGCGCTGAAGCGGAGTTTGCATGGTAGCGCCGGCTGCGCCGGGGGCCACATCAGCCGCCGGACCGGGCACGGTTGGGCTGGAGGCCGGTTCGTAGGCCAGCGTGACCGTTTCGCCAAGCCCGATCATGTCGCCGGGGCGCAGCGGGCGCGACCCGGTCATGCGCTGGCCGTTCATGAACGTGCCGTTGGTCGAGCCGAGGTCTTCCATCGTGAATCCGCCACCGCCGCGCGTGAAGCGCAGATGATGACGGCTCACTTCGGGGTCATTGATGACGATGTCATTGGTGATATCGCGCCCAATGGTGACATTGTCTTTCGACAGGTCGTAAACCTGGTTGGGGCTGGGGCCACGCCGCATCACCAGCCGGAAGCTATCGCTCCCCGGATTCATAGGCTTCTCCTCGGCGGCATACGCCGCTTCACGTTCGCCCGGACGACCCGCGCTCACGCCCAATTTGGAGTATACGAATAGCCGAAAGGCAAGTCAAATTGCCTCTGAGCGGGGAGTAGGGAACAAGGTGGGCATTTGCCTGAAGCCCTCATCCTCCGGCCCCTTCTCCGAACGGCGTGTCTACGCGCGGCAAGTGGAGAAGGGGTGAACGCTCTGCGGCACAGGCGCCGTTTCTTCTCTCCACCTGGAAGAGGGACTAAGGGCTGACAGGGGTAGGTTTTTCATGCGGGTAGCGTTTCTGTCTTCATGCAACCTCACCCCCAGCCCCTCTCCGCGTGCGGAGAGGGGAGAAAGATCGCGCTGTGAACGCCTCGTCGCCGGAACGAAGAGGGAGTAAGGGTGAGATTACGGTTCAATCACAAAAAACCTACCCCTGCCAGGGGACTAAGGGTGAGTGCCTCGCGGGATTCCCAAACTTCGCCCGCCACCGCGTATAATCGCGGCATGATCACCGGAACTGGGCAGGCGCGCGCGTTTCCCCCCATCTGGACGCTGCTGCTGCCGCTGGCGCTGGCCAGCGCGGCGGCAGCAGCCTTCACCGTGCTGGCCCTGGTGGGCGGCGTTTCGGCGCTCGTAGCCAGCGTGCGCGTGCAACTGGTGGTGGACGGCGCGGCCGCCCTGCACGAAACCCGAGCCGCTACGGTCGGTGACTTGCTGCGCGAAGAAGGGCTTGTACTGCAGCCCTTCGACCGGGTGCAGCCTGCCGCCGACGCGCCGCTGGCCGAGGGGATGGTCATTCAGCTTACGCGGGCGCGCACGGTACTCGTCGTGGTGGATGGCGCGGGCAGGCTGATTCATACCGCCGCACAGCGCGCCGGCGATATCCTGCAGGCGGTGGGCGTGCCGGTTGGCCCGTCCGATCACGTCGAGGTGGATGGCGAAGCGGTACGCCCATCGTCGCTGGCTCTGTTGCCCGGCGTTCCCGAGCGGATTGACGTGCGCCACACCCGCGCGCTGACCGTCGTGGATGGCGGCAGTGTGCAGAGCTTCGACAGCACCGCCCCAACCGTCGGCGAGGCCCTGTTCGAGGCCGGCATCCCGCTGTTCGTGTCCGATTCAGTCGAGCCGCCGCTGCATGCCGCCCTGCCCGATGCCGCCCTGATCACCATCCAGCGGGCCGTACCCGTGACCGTGACCGCCGATGGCGCAACGATCAGCACGCGCGCGCCGGCCGGTTCGGTAGCGGATGTGCTGGCCTTCGCCGGAGTGACGCTCATGGGGCAGGATTACACTATCCCGGCCGAAGATTCGTCCGTCACGGCCGGGCTGTCCATTCAGGTCGTGCGTGTGACGGAAAACCTGATCAGCGAAACCAGCGCCGTGCCGTTCAAGACCATCTATCAGGCGGATGATTCACGGCCGCTGGATACGCAAGCCGTTGCTCAGGACGGCCGCGAAGGCGTCGAGCGCACCGTCACCCGCGTACGGCTGGAAGACGGGGTCGAAGCCGGGCGCACGGTGGACGGCACGACGGTCATCACGCCACCGCAAGACCGTATCATCGTCTATGGCACCGACATCATCCTGAACACGCTCGATACGCCGGATGGGCCGCAGGTGTACTGGCGGGTGCTGCGCCTGTATGCCACCAGCTATCATCCGGCGGCGTTGGGCGGCGACAATATCACGGCCACCGGGCGGGTGCTGCAGCGAGGCATCGTTGGGGCGGATACCGATTTGCTGCCTTTCGGAACGCAGGTCTATGTGCCTGGTTACGGCGTCGGGCTGGTGGCGGATACCGGCGCGGAACGCCACGACCCGTACTGGATTGACCTCGGCTACAGCGATGCGGACTGGCGCTCGTGGTCCAGCCCGATAGACGTCTACCTGCTCGCTCCGCCGCCCAACCAGATTGACTATCTGGCCGGGAACGCGGGGCAGTAGCCCTTACCCCTCAAATCCGCTCGTACAGCCGCCCCCCGAACTCGGTCAGCAGCTTGTCGTCGAGGTCATCGGCGTAATGCGCGACCAGATTGACGATGGTATTGGCTTCATCGGCATCCATGCCAGCCAGCGGGCGCTCGTGAAAGACGTAGACGACGTCCTGATAGACACCCAGCGAGGCGGCGGTGAGCTGCATGTTCAGTTCGAGCAGGCGGCGATAGAGGGGAAGCAAGCCACCCGGTGGCAGGTGCAGGATCGGGGACAGCGCCTGCAGGTAGCCCTCGCCCTCCTGCACAGCGATATAGATTTCGATCAGGGCCGAGCCGCGCTTGAAGCGCCAGCCATAACCCTCCTGCAAGGGCATAGCCGCCGCCGATGGGTCAACGCCGAGCGCCGTCAGGATTTGCGAGACGGTCGTCGCGTATTCCTGCAGGTTGGGGGTGGGCCGCCGCCCGCGATT
>JAEURB010000412.1 GCA_016788435.1 Anaerolineae bacterium
CCAGCGCTTTTCGCCGATTGCGTGGGGCCCGCTGGCCGCTACGACCAGTTTCTACAGTTCGGCGGTGTATGGCGCCTACTCGTTTGATGCTAACCGGGCGCGCGAACTGCTGGCTGACGCCGGGCTGGTGGATGCCGATGGCAATGGCTATGTCGAAGCGGGCGGCGCGGAGATCAGTGTGCATGTCATCGTGCCAGCGTGGGGACAGATACCAGACGTGGCTCAGCTGATTCAGGATCAACTGCGTGATATTGGGCTGCGTGCCACGCTTGAACAAGTGCCAACCCGCGCTGCGCTGTTGGATGCAGTGTCGAAGGAGGGGTACAACCTGGTGGCCTGGTATGAGTTTGGTGTAGACCCGGCGTTTCTGAGCCGTTCATTCGGCACTGGCGGCGCCTATAACTTCACAGGCTACTCCGACTCCACACTCGATTCAATTCTGGCTGATGCGGTTCGTCAGACGGACCTGGCCGCCCGGCAAAGCCTGTACGCGCAGGCCCAGCAAATCATCATGGATCAGGCGCTTATGCTGCCTATCCGCGATTACGTAAACCTTAACGGCTACAACGCGCGCGTCGAGGGGCTGGCCTACGACGCCTTCGGCTGGTTCCCGCTGCTGGCGAATCTGCGCTTGCAGGTTGCTTAATCATGCGCGGACTGGCGCGCCTCGCCGAGGCGGCCGCCGTCATTTGGCTGGCGGTGACGCTGGCCTTCTTCGCCCTGCAGGTACTGCCGGGTGACGCGGCGCTGGAGAGCCTCAGCGTGGCTGGCGTCTCACCGGCGATCATCGAAGCCCGGCGCAGCCAGTTAGGACTTGGCGCAGCGCCGCTTGAACAGTACTTGCGCTATATGGCAGGGCTGGCATCCGGGTCATTGGGCGTATCGCTGCTCGATGGCCGTCCAGTCGCAGAAACCCTGGGCCAGCCGGCTTTGGCGACGTTCGGACTGACGTTTGCAGCGGGATTGATCACGCTGGCAGCCGGGGTTCCGCTCGGCATCTGGGCGGCGCGTCACGGCTGGGGAGGGCTGCCGGGCCGGGCCGTACTGGGCCTGTTGGTGAGTGTGCCCATTCTGTGGACTGGGACGCTGGTCCTGGCAACCTTCGGATTTTCCGCATCGGGGCAAAGTGACCTGCTGCTGCCGGCCCTGGTACTCGGCCTGAGTGGGGCAGGGGCGCTTGGGCTGGTGACCGAACGTGCCCTTGCAGAGACGCAAGCACAGCCATTCATCCGCACAGCCCGTGCCAAGGGCCTGCCCGAACGCCTGATCATGGAGCGGCATGTACTGCGCGCGTCGGCCAGCCCGATTCTGACCGTGTTTGTGCTTCAGATTGGGTTTCTGCTGAGTGGGGCGTTGCTCACGGAGGCTCTGTTCAACCGGCCCGGGATCGGGCGGCTGCTGGTTCAGGCGGCACTCCGGCAAGATTACCCGGTGGTGCTGGGTGTGGTGGTATGGTCGGCCATTTGCTACAGCGGACTGCTGCTGATTGGCGATGTCCTGGCGCGGTGGCTTGATCCGCGTATGGGACGCGCCGATTGAGCCGCCGGTCACTACTTCTCATAGTCATGGCTGGGCTGCTTTTTGCCCCGGCGCTGGCACCTAATGATGCGTGGAGGACATCCGCCGCCGAAGCGCTGCAGCCGCCAAGCCCCACGCACCTGATGGGGACAGATGCGCTAGGGCGTGATGTATGGAGCCGGCTGCTGGTGGGCGGCCAGCAGACGCTGCTGCAGGCGCTGGCCGCGGCAACACTAGCGAGTGTGCTGGGTGTGGCGGCTGGAGCGACGAGTGCTTTAGGGCGACGTTGGGTGGCGATTCCCGTGCGCGCATTGTTCACTGCGCTGCTGGCTGTGCCGCCTATCGTATGGTCACTCGCAATCCTCACGCTGCTGGGAAGCGGGCGAGGCCCGCTCATCTTTGCGGTGGCGGTGCCACTGATCGCATTGATGGCTGCCATGAGCCGGATCGTCATCCTGAGTGTCAACACACGACCATATGTGACTGCCGCCTACGCAGTTGGCGCGACAAGCCTTCGTGTAGTCATAAACACAATCCTACCCAACAGCGTCAACACAATCGGCCGTTATAGTGCAATTCTCTTTGCGTATGCCATCGTCAACGCCACTGCGCTAGCCTTTCTGGGCTTTAGTGCACCGGGTGAGCCAGAGTGGGGAGTGATGCTGGTTGACTCACGCCTGAGCCTGCGGGCATCGCCGTGGCCCGCTCTCGCGTCCGGATTGGCGATTACTGCGCTGGTGGGAGTTGCCATGGCACTATCACGGGGGAGAGATAACGTCAACGGCTGATCAGTGTCCCTTCTGGGGAAGCGCCCGTCAGCGCCCGAAACAGCCGCTGGGGATCGCGTCCATCAAGGATACGCACCTCAAGCCCCGGAACCTCCTGCACAAGCGCCACCATATCACGGACTTTTGTCTCCATCCCACCGGTGACGTCCGTTCCGCCCGAACCACGCAATGCCGCCTCAATGTTCGCCAAACTTGCTGGAGTGATAAAGCGGACCAACTGGCCCGATGCATCGAGCACGCCCTCTACTTCGCCGAGAAGAAATATGCGTCGAACCTCCAACTGACCAGCAAGGTAGAAGAACAGGGTCTCGGTCGAAGTTATCGTACCGCCGCGCACAGTATCGAACGCCACATCGCCGTATATGAGGGGTACCAAGCCCGCACCGAGCGCGGCCCTGAGATTACGCGTGTCCCAATGAGTTACCACGCCATTTGTGCAA
>JAEURB010000101.1 GCA_016788435.1 Anaerolineae bacterium
ACGTTATGCCGGGCTTCAAGCTGGCGCGGGCCTGCGCGGAGTTGTTCCCTCAGCAAGCGCACGATGGCACGAAGGGGATGATCCTGCTGCATCACGGCATCTTCACCTTCGGGCCGGATGCACGTACTGCTTATGAACGGATGATCGAACTGGTGGGCCGTGCCGAGGAGTACCTGCACAGCCGGGGCGCGTGGCAGATCGTGCTGCCTGAGGTCACTCAGCCAACCGAACCCCTGCGGGCCGAACGGGCCAGACTGCGGCATGACATCTCAGAAGCGGCTGGTCTGCCGCTGATCATGGCCGCGCACGATGACGCACAGGCGCTGGGTTTCGCCCGCCGCGGCGAGGTGGGGCAGATTTCGCAGCAAGGCCCGGCCACGCCCGATCATGTCATCCGCACACGCCGCTTGCCGCTGCTGGGCCGCGATGTGCAAGCCTATAGCGAGGCGTATCGCGCTTATTTCGAACGCGGGCAGGCGCAAATCGAAGCGCCGCTGACCATGCTCGACCCCGCGCCGCGCGTCATTCTCGACCCTGAACTCGGCCTGCTGACGCTCGGCAATACGGCGAAGGCGGCCGCTATCGTCGAGGATATTTACCGGCACACGATAGATATCATCCTGCGCGCGGAGGCGCTCGGCGGTTACGAGGCGCTGCCCGCTGACGACATCTTCGAGATGGAGTACTGGGAACTGGAGCAGGCCAAGCTGAAACAAGGGGCCGCCGCGCCCTTGTTCACGGGGGAAATTGCACTCGTCACCGGCGCGGCGTCGGGCATCGGCAAGGCTTGCGCCGAGGCCCTTCTGCGGCAGGGCGCGGCGGTCATCGGCCTCGACATCAACCCGGCTATCGAAGGGTTGTTCCGGCGGCCGGATTTCTGCGGTGTGGTGTGCGACGTCACCGACGAGGTGGCGCTGCAAAGTGCGCTCGAAGTGGGTGTGAAGCGCTTTGGCGGCCTTGACATGCTGATCCTGAACGCCGGAATCTTCCCGGCCACGGCGAAAATTGCGGCACAGCCCCTCGATATGTGGCGGCGCGTCATGGCAATCAACCTTGACGCGACGATGGTCCTGATGCGCGAGGCCCATCCGCTGCTGGCGCTGGCGCCGAAGAGTGGCCGGGTGGTCGTCATCGGTTCGAAGAACGTGCCTGCGCCGGGGCCGGGGGCGGCTGCCTACTCCGCCTCGAAAGCGGCCGTCAACCAACTGGCGCGGGTGGCCGCACTCGAATGGTGCGCCGACGGTATCCGCATCAACAGCGTGCATCCCAATGCCGTCTACGACACCGCGCTGTGGACGGACGAGCTGCTGCAGGCGCGCGCCGCCCACTACGGCCTGACGGTGGAGCAGTATAAGACCAACAACCTGCTCCACATTGACGTGACCAGCCACCACGTCGCGGAGATGGTGATGGCGATGTGCGGCCCGGCCTTCTCGCGCACGACCGGCGCGCAGGTGCCAATTGACGGCGGCAACGAGCGCGTGATTTAAGGCGCGATTACCCCTCCACCGCCGGAACGCTGGCGCATTCGGCCGCCGCGCTCACCACGTCGCTGCGCGCCCATGTGCCGTCCGTCAGACGGAACCACGTCATGCCGTCACTGCCCGCCGCCTGCCCATCCACCTCGGCCGACTGACCGGCCGCCAGCGACCCCGCACGGTCGAAGTTCGTGCCCGGCCCACTGCGCAGGTTGGCGTTGTTCGGCGCGCTGATGATGCAGGTGGCAGCCGTAGTCGTCGTGGTGCCGGTGGTGCTTGTCGTCGTTTCGGCCGCTGTTTCAGGCTCGGCCGCCGCTGCGGTCGCATTGAACAACTGAACACCGCCCGTATCCGCGCCCACGGCCAGCAGCGCTCCGTCGGCGCTGAACGCGATACTGTGCACCACGCCGCTCGCCGACAGATCGAGCGTGGCAAGGCTGGCTCCCGTCGTGGCGTCGAGCAGCAGCACCGTGCTTTCGCCTGCCGCCGCGATTAGTGTTCCGTTGGGGTGAACAGCGAGCATGGTCACCGGCACGGCCAGCTCTTCAGCCAGCGGCACGGGATTGCCGGCGACATCCCATGTCCACACGTCCCCATCGCC
>JAEURB010000107.1 GCA_016788435.1 Anaerolineae bacterium
CCCAGGCGTTCGACGCTGCTGCGGAACATCGAATGCTCCTCGAGCAGCGGGTGAAGCTGCTTGGGCTGATCAGCGCGGGAGAGGGGCCACAGGCGCGTACCGCCGCCGCCGGCCATGATGACTGCGTAGAAGTGTTCCATTATCCCTTCCTTTTCGAACGGCGCGCCGGGTTGCTAACGGCCCTAGGCGCGCCGGTAGCGCATCGGCCCGGATGGCAGGATTAGCCCCTTGAGTTCCATGAGCAGCAATGTGCTGAGCAGGGAGGGCATATCCAGCCCGGTTCCGCGCGCGATCTCATCCACATGTGAGCCTTCGCCGCCCATCGCCGCCAGAATCTGCGCCTCGACGGGATCGGCCGGGCTGACCTGTTCGGCAACGCGCCGCGTATCGAGCCGTTCAGCCGTGATGTGCAACTCGTCCAGAATATCACTCACATTCATGACGGGCTTGGCACCATCCTGAATCAGGCGGTTGACCCCGCTGCTGGCGTCGCTGAAGATACTGCCCGGCACGGCAAATACGTCTTTGCCCTGTTCGGCGGCCAGCGTCGCTGTGATGAGTGCGCCGCTTTTCTCGGACGCTTCGACGACGAGCACGCCGAGTGATAGCCCGCTGATGATACGGTTGCGGCGCGGAAAATTAAAGCGATCTGGCTGCGCGCCCATCGGGAACTCGCTGATCAGGGCACCCTGCGCGCAGATGTCCTCGGCCAGCCCTTTGTGTACGTACGGGTAGATGACGTCAAGGCCGCTGCCCATGACGGCCAGCGTGCGTCCGCCAGCATCGAGTGCAGCGCGATGAGAGGCGGCGTCAATCCCATGCGCCAGCCCACTGACGATTGTCACACCGTGTTCAGTCAGCTTGCGCGCGAAATGCCCGGCCACGTCGCGCCCGTAGGCCGAGGCCTTGCGCGTGCCGACAATAGCCAGCGCCATTTCATCGGCGGCGAGCAACGTTCCGCGCAGGTAAAGGATGATGGGCGGGTCGTCTATGCGAGGGAGCTGGGCCGGATAGTCGCTGTCGTTCCAGGTGATGATCCGCGCGCCAGCATGCTCTATCTTGCGGGCGTGTTCTTCCAGGCGGGCCCTGGTGCGAAAAGCGGTGAACTCTGAGGCACTGCGCTCATCGAGGCCGGCTGAAGCCAGTTCTGCTGCGGATGCGGCCCACAGCGCATGCACGTCACCGGAGAAAACCGGCAGAAGCTGCTTGAGGCGGCGCGGGCCAATGCGGGGCGCGAGACTGAGGCCCAACCAAATCAGCCGCGTCTCATCCATCACAGCGCTATCGCTCCTGGGCAGGGAGTACTAGTCCTGCTCGTCGCTGACCACCGTGCCGGGTAACAGGCCATCGGGCAGGCGGACGGTGAGCAGGCGTTCCCCGATGCCGGTGCGGACGATGGTTTCGGGCGTGACGGGAACGAGTACCTCGCCGTAAGCGCCGCCGTTGACCACATATACGTCGTTGGCGCCTGTTTCGAGGACTTCGGTCACAACGCCCAGATCAAGCCCGTCAACGGTGCGAACTGGAAGGCCAACGACCTGGTAGAGGTAGAACTCGCCTTCTTCCAGCGGCACCGCGTCTTGCAGCCGAACCATAATATACAGGCCACGCAGCCGTTCAGCCGCCGTGCGGTCGGGCGCTTCATGGAAGCGGATGAGCGCGAAACCCTGGTGCATGCGCATAGTTTCGACGCGCAGCGGGCGCGGATTGGATGCGGTAACACCCGCACCGGCGTACACGACGGGGAGGGAAGGGATGCGCTCAGGGTATTCCGTGAGCACGCGCACCTTCAACTCGCCGTGCACGCCGTGCGGGCGAAGGATTTCGCCGATGAGCAGGAAGTTGGGCGCGACACTGCCCTGCGCGGCGCTTCCCACGGCTAGAGGATCTTGAGGATCACGCGCCGCGAGCGGTTATCGCCCTCTGCGGTGTAGAGCAGTGTGCGCAGCGCGTTGGCCAAGCGGCCATTCTTGCCGATAATACGGCCGGTATCCTGCGGGGCGACGCGCAGCTCGATGACGATGCTGCCACCACCATCACGGCGGCGCACCTTCACCTGCGTGGGGTCATCCACCAGGCTCTTAGCAACATACTCGATCAGGCCTTCAATCGCGGGGCCATTCGACTTGCCGGCCACGGCAGCTATTCACCCTTCTTGAACGTGCCCTTGCCCGGCTCGGGGGACGGGTAGCGCGTCTTCGGGCTGACCGGCGCAGCGGCTGCTTTGGCGGCGGCAGCTTCGGCGATCAGGACATCGGCAACTTCGCCCTTCTTGAGGCGCTCGTAGCGGGCGAGTGTGCCGGTACGGTTAAATACGCTGGCGACGGCTTCGCTGGGCTGTGCACCGACGCTCAACCAGTGGAGCGCGCGGGCTTCATTCACTTCGTCGGTCGTGGGCTGCGTGCGCGGATTGTGGAAGCCGATGATCTCGATGAAGCTGCCATCGCGCGGGCTGCGCTGGTCGGTGACGACGATGCGGTAACTGGGCTGGCCTTTGAGGCCGACGCGGCGAAAACGAATACGAACCATTGGACTGCTTCTCCTTCGATGCGCCCCCATGCGCCTGTTTCGAGGCGGGGGGCCACTGGCACAAGACGGACGGGAAACCCCGCCCGCAGCTCAGTTGCGGAAGAACCGGCGATTGCGGCTCTAGCGCGGCGGCAGGGCGCGTGGGATACCCCCCGGCATACCGGGGAAGCGCCCTTTGCGAACCTGGCCCATGAGTTTCTGCATATCGGCGAACTGCTTGAGCAGTTCGTTGACGTCGCGCACTTCCACACCGCTGCCCGCTGCGATGCGCTTCTTGCGGCTGGCATCGAGCAGCTTGGGGTTATCACGTTCCTTGAGCGTCATCGAACTGATGATCGCTTCGACGCGCTTCATGCGGCGCTCCGTCTCCTCGTTGTCTAGCTGCTTCGTGAGCTGGCTCATACCTGGAACCATGCCCAGCAGCGAGGCGAACGAGCCCATCTTCTTGATCTTCTGAAGCTGTTCGAGGAAGTCTTGCAGCGTGAATTGATTCTGCATGAGCTTCTTCTGAAGCTTCATCGCCTCCTTCTCATCGAAGGCGTCTTCGGCCTTTTCGATGAGTGTCAGCACGTCGCCCATGCCCAGAATGCGTTGGGCGAGGCGCTCGGGATAGAACTGCTCAAAGCCGTCCAGTTTCTCGCTGGTGCCGAGGAACTTGATTGGCACACCCGTAACGGCACGCATGGAAAGCGCAGCGCCACCGCGCGCATCGCCGTCTACTTTGGTCAGCACCAGGCCGGTGATGCCGAGACGGTTGTTGAAACCTTCGGCGATGTGGACCGCTTCCTGGCCGGTCATGGCGTCGGCGACGAGCAGGATTTCAGCGGGCTTGGTGCGCCGCTTGATCTCCTCCAGCTCGCGCATGAGCGTGTCGTCAATCTGCAGGCGGCCGGCGGTGTCAATGATGACGACGGCGGCATTGGCAGCGCGCGCTGCTTCGAGGCCGCGCTGGGCGATGTCTTCTGGCTTCGACCGCGTGCCTTCCTCGTAGTAGGGCAAGTTGGCCTGTTTCGCCAGCGTCACCAACTGATCCACGGCGGCCGGGCGGTAGGTGTCGGCGGCGACCAGGAAGGGCTGGCGGCCATCGCGGCGTAACTGAAGGGCCAGCTTGGCGGTCGTCGTCGTCTTGCCCGAACCTTGCAGGCCGACCATCATGATGACGTGCGGCTTCTGGCTGGTTGCGAAGTTCAGGCGGCCGCCTTCGCCAAGCGTTTCGAGCATTTCCTCGTAAACGATCTTGACGACCTGCTGGCCGGGCTTGAGGCTCTTCTGTACTTCAGCGCCGACCGCACGTTCCTTGACACGGCGGACGAAGTCCTTGACGACGGGCAGGGCCACGTCGGCTTCGAGCAGCGCCATACGCACCTCGCGCATGGCCGTGTCCACATCCTGTTCGGTTAGTTTGCCGGTGCGCCCGAGGCCGTCAAAGACGGACTGGAGGCGATTGGAGAGCTGCTCAAACATTGGCAGGCGGAATCCCTTGGATTGAACGGGGGCATTGTAGTGGAGCGGGTTGGGAGCGTCAAGGCGGGGCGACGTGCGGCGCAGGTTAATCGCATCAAAACACCCGCGTGGCCCTGACCCTTAGCCCCTCTCCCAAGTGGAGAGGGAAAGTAGCCCGCTTCGCGAGCGGCGTGATGACAGGCCAGATATTAGCATAAATATGACAAGTAGAGACATCGAGACAAAATAGAAATAGGAGGCAACTGCTGAGGGAGAAGCGATAGAGACAAGGAGACAGAATAAGAGACAACGGGCAGGCGGTGCTGCCGGGGGCGCGCTAACCGGGCAGATTCAAGCGTACAACAAGCACGCTGTTTGCAGGAGGCACACTAGTAGACCGGATGGACGCAAAGCGGGGCGGAGGCCACTCAACCCAGGGTGTGATAGCCGCGATTGTAGTAGAGCAGGGGGCGGCGGTCAGGGTAGAAGCCAGTTGCAAGCACCTCGCCGACGGCGATCCAGTGCGAGCTACCATCATGCTGTTCGTGAAT
>JAEURB010000421.1 GCA_016788435.1 Anaerolineae bacterium
GGTATGATTTTCATGCTGCTGATGATCAGCCAGTTCATCGCCTACTTCAACTACAGCCAACTGCCGCAGGTGATCGCGGTGACGCTGGCCGGTGGGCTGGAAGCGGCCAACCTCGGCCCGATCCCGCTGCTGATCGGCCTGATCCTCGTCATCGTGCTGCTCGACATCATCATGCCGGGTTCACTGCCCAAGTGGGCGATTTTCGCGCCGATTTTCGTGCCGCTGTTCATGCGCCTCGGCGTCGCGCCGCAAACGGTGCTGGCCGCCTATCGCGTTGGTGACTCGCCGATGAACATTGTCACACCGCTGATGGTGTATTTACCATTCATGGTGGCCGTGGCGCAGCGCTACGACAAGAAGGCCGGTATCGGCAGTATCATCGCGCTGATGCTGCCCTACACGGCCATCATCCTGATCGCGTGGGTCATCCTGTTCATCGCGTGGTTCCTGCTCGGCCTGCCCCTGGGGCCGGGCTACCCGGTTGGCATGTAAACGCCTGGGTATCACTTTCGCGCGTGAATTTGGCAACTCCCGGCGCAGATTGCCGGGAGTTGCCGTTTCGGGCAACTTTACCGAAGTGGAGCAGCAATTGAACGACATTCTGTTGGCGCTGAGGAACCAGACTGCCGCTCTGCGCTTCCTGAATATCACGGCCGCTGCCGGTTTCCTGATCACGACCGTCACGCAGAGCATCATCCCTGAAGCAAACCGCGACGGCGAACCCAGCCTGGCGGGCCTCTTCTACGTGGCCAGGCTGTCGTTCTACGTGCTGTTCGCGACGGTTCAGTTTGGCTGAGTTCTCGATGATTTGACGGCGCGTTCCGTGCTACACTCGCAGAAGCGCCACGCGGCGGGAGAGCGAGGTTCGGAATGTCGGCCAACACTGAGGGCATGGTTCGCGAAGGCATCAGTGCATTCAAGGCGGGCCGCAAGGATGAGGCCCGCGCCCTGCTGAGCAAGGCCGTCGAGATTGACCCGTACAACGAGGAAGGATGGTTGTGGCTGAGCGGCGTCGTCACATCAGTGGACGATCAGCGCACGTGCCTCGAAAACGTGCTGGCCATCAACCCGGATAATTCGCGCGCGCGCAGCGGTCTCGACTTTCTAATCCGCCAGAACCCGACTGCGCCACCGCCTGCGATGCCAGCCTCGCAGACCACGCCGGCAGCGGCCAGTTCGCCCGCGCCCACCATGGCCGAACCACCGCCCGCTACGATGGCGCCAACCAGCGTCGAATGGGATGATAGCAGCGATCTGCTGCCAGCGGCTGGATGGCACGAAGCGGCCGCGCCTGCCAGTGATGATGCATATGATGATTGGGTCAGCGGCCTGCAGTTGGGCACGGTTGCGCCAACGGCCGCCGCTGTGTCATCCGACCCGTTCGCGGGCATGATGTCGTCCGCGTCGCCGTTCGTCGGCGACGACCTGCCGAGCCTGGATGATAGCGATCCCTACGGGGACGACGATGTCTACGCCCAGCCAACGGCGGGTGGATATGGCGCAGCAGCCACCACATTCCAGCCGCCCCCGGCCAGCGTGGCGAACAGTACTGACAATGTACAGGTCTCTTCAGCCTCAACGACACCGGCAGCAGGCGTCCCAGCCGCCCGCAGTGCCGCCGCGCTAGCCGATATCTCGCTGGAGGGAGACGAAATCTACCTCACCGAAGAGGAGGAATCGCTCTTCCCGGATATCCCGAAGGAGATCAAGGCGACCCGGCTGCCCGGCACAAACGAGCAGGTGCCGCTGCTCATCAAAATCGCCGTATTTATCCTTGTGCCCCTGAATATTGTGGCGGCCGTCCTGTTCTTCTGGAAGGTGATATAACAGCCCCAATTCACGCTGGACAACGCGGCTGCGGCCGTGCTATCATTCCGCTTCTGCCGCCGAAGGTCGCCCCATTGTGGGTGGGTGAAGTTAGAGAGGAGTGACCGGCGCTCGCTTGAGCAGGAGCCCGGACGAGAGAACGAATGGCCAACCACAAATCCGCGATTAAGCGCATCCGCCAAACCGAAAAGCGCCGTGCCTACAACCGCACCTGGCGCAGCCGTACCCGTACCTACGTCAAGAAGGCCCGCGTGGCCCAGCAGTCGTCCGATTTGAAGGCCGCTACAGCCGCGACGATTGAAGCGGTGACGGAGCTTGACAAGGCCGCCAGCAAGGGCGTAATTCACAAGAAGAATGCCGCCCGCCGCAAGAGCCGCCTGATGAAGGCGCTGAATGCTGCTGCGCAGAAGCCCGCCGCCGCCCCGGCCCCCAAGGGCAAGAAGAAGTAGGCTTCGGCATATTGGATTAACATGGAGACACCGGCCCGCGCAGGCCGGTGTTTTCTTTTTAACCTGACAGGCCTTTAGGCGGCTTCGTAGGCGGGGTAGCTGGCGCAGGTGGCCCGACCTCCAACCGGTAGCCGGTACCGCGCACCGTCTTCAGATACCGTGGATGGGCGGGGTCGGCCTCGATCACGCGCCGTATCCAACGGATATGCACGTCCAGCGTGCGCGTGTCTCCCATGTAATCGGTTTGCCACACCTGTTCCATCAACTGCTTGCGGGCCAGTGTTTCGCCTGGGTTGCGAAGGAAGACCTCCACCAGCAGCGCCAACTTGGGCGTGAGCTGGGTTTCCTTACCATCCACGACCAGCACGCGACGGCCGGTATCCATGTGAAATGGCCCAACGACCAAGCCCGCCTGACTTTGGCTGGCCGGCGCGATCAACCGGTCGAGCGCCGAAATCAGCTTACGCGGTGTGACGGGTGCTTCGAGGAACGTATCGGCCGCGCTGTGGCCGGCCTTCTCCGCCAGATGAACGACCGGCGCGGGCTGCTCGTCCTTGATCAGCCGCACAATCCGGTCACCCGGGCTTTTCAACGAGATCGAATCCACGACGATGACGGCGGGATGGAGCGAAGCAGCCAACGCGACAGCCTGCTTGCCGCTGATTACGCTGGCGACCTGAAAGCGTTTCTTCAGCGCCTCGGCAAATGATTTGTGCGCGCTTCGACGGCGTTCTACCAGCAGGATATGTGGTTTCTCCATCAGGCTCCCCGCCGGCCGCACACGAGTCCCCCCACTCAGAGCGCCCATTATAGCGCGGCAGGAGGGTTCCCGCTGGTAGAATACAGTTTGGGGGAATGGAGAAATGCGCGGGGAAGAACCGCGAACCCCGTGCCCTCTCCACTCCGCTGCGCGGCGTAGAGGGGGGAATGTGTATCATGCACTCTCACTCCGGAAAGGCCGATTGAAATGCCCGCACGCCGCCTTGCGCATGACTTGACGCCAGAGGCCGGTTGGGCCAGACAAGCAGCCGCATGGACGATTGACCAAGGACGGGCCATTCAGAGCATCGCTGCACCCACCTTCGCTGAAGGTCAGCGCGCCGCGTGGGTCGAGGCTGCGTTTCGCAGCTATGGGCTGAGCGATGTCGCAACCGACGCCGTCTTCAACGTCTTTGGCCACCTACATGGTTCTGCAGCAAGCCGGCCTGCCCTGCTCATCACGGCGCACACCGACACGATCTTCAATGCCGACACTGACCTGACTCAGCGCACGGAAGGCGGCCTGCTTTACGGCCCCGGGCTGGGCGACAACAGCATCGCTGTCGCGGCGCTGCTCGCGCTGGCCCGCGAACTGACCCGGCGAGTCGCTCCGCCGGTGGATATCTGGTTTGTGGCGACCAGCCGTGAGGAAGGCTTAGGCGACCTGGGCGGCATGAAAGCAGCATTCGAGCGGTTGGGGGCGAAGACTGGCGCGGTGCTGAACATCGAAGGGCTGGCGCTCGGCCACGTTTATCACGGTGGAATTGCCGTTCGCCGCCTGAAGGTGACGGCAGCAGCGGGCGGCGGGCACAGTTGGCTGCACTACGGCCGCCCAAGCGCCATCCATGCGTTGGTCGCGTTGTGCGGCAAGCTGCTGCAGTTAGTGCCACCACTCACACCGCGCACCACCTTCAATATCGGCCTGATCGAAGGTGGAGATGCGGTAAACGCCATTGCATCGCGCGCGGCCTGCTGGCTGGACTTGCGTTCCGAAACGAGTAGCGCATTAGCCGGCTTTGAGGATGCCATACGGGGCATTATTTCTGACGATGCCAGCGATGGGGTGGCGTTCACCATCGACGTGGTGGGCGACCGCCCCGCCGGGAATATTCCCGTCACCCATCCGCTCGTCCAGATTGGCATTCAGGCGCTGGCTGCCGTCGGCGTCGAGGCGATTCTGGATACCGGCAGCACGGATGCCAATGTGCCGCTGGCGGCCGGTTGCCCGGCCATCACGCTGGGTGTTACGCGAGGGGGCAATGCCCACCGCACCGACGAGTTCATCGAGAGCGCGCCGGTGGCCGCCGGTCTCGCCCACCTGATGACGGCCGTACAACTCGCGCAGCGCGATCTGGCTGAGGGTTAGCCGCGCGCGACCCGCCGCAGCGCCGCGCCGAAGCGGTCAATCTCGTCGTGGGTGTTGTAGTGGGCCAGCCCGATACGAACCATGCCGTCTCTTTCGCGCTGAAGCACCTTCATGACCTCGACGGCGTAGTAGTTGCCATCCCATACGAAGAATCCTTCGGCCGCCAGCCGCGCCGCGGTAACAGCAGGTTCTTGCCCGTCCAGCGCGCAGATGACGGTCGGCACCCGCTCGGTGAGGCGCGAACGCTCGGTGATACCGGCAATCGTCACGCCGGGCGTCTCCTCCAGCACATCGAGCAGATGCCCGGTGAGATCGTGTTCGTAGTCGCCCATTCTGTGAAAGGCGCTGACGAATCGTTCGCGCAGGGTATCCCCCTGCCCGAGCGAGGCGAGATAGTCGAGCGCCCCGCCGATGCCGGCAATCAGTTCGAACGCTGGTGTGCCGGTCTCCCAGCGATAGGGTGGCACATCCTTCGACGGGCGCACCTTGTAAGCGAGCAGGCTCGCCAACAGGTCGTAGCGTCCCCACAAGATGCCCTGATGCGGCCCGAAGAACTTGTAGGCCGAGCAAAGCAGAAAGTCGCAACCGATAGCCTGCACGTCAATGCTCAGGTGCGGCGCGCTTTGTACGGCATCCACGACATGGAGCGCGCCCGCTGCATGAGCGCGGCGCGCGATTTCGGCCACCGGATTGATGGTCCCCAAGGCGTTTGATGCGTGAACCGTGGCCACCAGCCGGGTGCGCGGGCCGAGCGCCGCGTCGAGGCTGGCCAGATCGAGCGTGCCGTCCTCGCGGTGGAGGTCTATCCAGCGCACGGTGAGGCCCACATCCTCGGCGATCCGCAGCCAGGGCGCGACGTTGGCGTCGTGATCCATACGCGTCAGCACGATCTCATCGCCCGGCGAGAACGTTTTAGCGAGCGCCCGGCTGAGGCCAAAGTTGAGGGTCGTCATGTTCGGGCCGATGACGATTTCTTCGCTGCGCGGCGCGTTGAGGAAGGCGGCCAGTTGGCCGCGCACAGCCGCAACCATCGCGTCGCTGTCCGCCGAGGTGCCAAACTGGCCACCTGAATTAGCATTCATGCGCGTGTAGTAGCCGGTTACCGCGTCAATCACCTGATGAGGCACCTGCGTGCCCGCCGGGTTATCGAAGAAGACAGGCACGCCCCCTGAACGAGGCACATGAAGGGCAGGAAAGGAAGCGCGGACAGGTTCAACCGGGAAGACCATGGCAGGTTCAACCTCTCGCAGGTGAGGCGGGCAAGCGTCAATCGTAACGCGGCATAACGCCAGCGCAAGCGAGCCAGAATTGAACTCCCGCAAGCAATACGGTATAACCCGCACTCATCATGAGTCCATCACCGTCTATCCCGCCATCCGCCCACCTGGCGGCGCTGGCCTCGATCGCGTCAATTGTTAGCCAATCGCTCTCGCTGGACGAGACGCTGCAGGCGGCGCTGATCGAGGTGCTGCAGGTCATTGGCGGGCAAGCAGGTGGCATCTGCATGGTGGACAAAGCGGCGGGCGATCTCGTGCTTCGCGCCCACCAGGGCTGGACGCACGATTTCATTGGCCTAGGTCCGCTGCGCGGCCCGCTCGACCAAGGCTTGGCGGGCGAGGTCATGCGAACGAATGCCCCGGTCGTCAGCAACCAGCTCAATGGGCTGGAAGCACCCGCTATGCCCGCTTTTCACGATGAGCACTTCCTTTCCATCGCGCTCGCTCCGATGCACGCACGCGGCCAGATAACCGGTATCCTGAGCATCATGAGCCGCGAAGCGGGAGCGTTCAACCAGGCGAGCGTGGATTTACTCGCCAGCATGGCCGATATTACCGGCATTGCCCTGGAGAACGCCCGCCTGTACGAGGAAAGCGTGGCCGCCCAGCGCCGCCTGAACGCGGTGTTGATGGCCACGGCCGACGGTATTTTGACGACCGATTACGCCGGCCGCATCCAAATCGTCAACCCGGCCGCCGAACGATTGCTCGGCACTACCGCCAGCCAACTCCTTAACCAGCCGCTTTCCACCGCCCCGCTGCCGTCGCGGCTCCGCTTTCTGGCGATCAGCGCGACGCAATCGGGCGGCACGCTGCGCAGCCGTGCCCTGCGTGTGACGCTGGATGAGGGCCGCGTGATATCGGCCGTCGTCCTGCCCATCATCTACGACCAGCCAGACGGCGCCAGCACGCGCAACGGCTGGCTGCTGCTTCTGCAGGATATCACCCACCTGGCCGAGGCGGAAAAGGCGCGTTCGTTCTACCTGCACGCCGCCGCTCACGACATGCGCAATCCCCTGAGCGCCAGCATTCAGTCGCTGGCGCTGGTGCGGCGGTTGGTGAAAGACCCCACGCCGGTGATGGAGGAGATGCTCGAAATCGCGCAGGCGGGCTTGGGCAGGATTGACCACCTGATTGACGAAATGCTTGCGCTCGAGAAGATCCAGAATCGCAGCGAGTTCTCGGCGGAGTGGATTGAGGTGGGCGAGTTCGCATTTGAACTACGCGCGACCGCCCAGGCGCTCACCGCGTCGCGTGGCCTCTCACTGCGCTTCTGGCTTGGCCCGGCCATCCCCAATATCCTGGCCGACCGCCGCATCCTGCACATGGCGATCCTGCACTACCTCGAAAATGCCGTCGAGAATGCGCCAGCGGGCAGCGAAGTATCGGTTCGCCTGTATCGGGAAGATAACGTGCTGCACGTCGAAGTGTCGGACATCGGCCCCAGCCTGCCGATTGAGATTCAGTCGCGCCTGTTCGACCGCCTCGCACCCCTCTCACTGAAAGACGGCCCGGTGACAAGCGTTGGATTGGCCATCGTCAAGGCCGCCGCCGACGCGCACGGGGGCAGTGTATATGTGCAAAGCGGAGCCGACGAGGGCAGTACATTTGGGCTGATAGTTCCATTAGCACCCGTTGCCAGTTAACCTGCACCGTGTTATGCTGATTGCAACAACTAAATGCAGCCTTCGGGGCAGGGTGAAATTCCCGATCGGCGGTAATCGGCCGCCTTACGGCAGGCCGTAAGCCCGCTACCCGTTTCGCCGGCGTGCTGAACGCCGCGCGAGTCGCAGGATGAAACGCCTGCGCCGGTGGATCTGGCGAGATTCCAGAGCCGACAGTTACAGTCTGGATGGGAGAAGGCAGCAAGGCGAGGACGCAGAGTTCGGCTTTAGCGCACTTGCGTAAGGCCGTGAATCTGACGTCCGCTTGAGGTCACCTGTCTCCAGAGTGGATACGGGAGCTTGCTGCTATCCCCATTCAAACGCCCTGAAGCGCCGGCATGGCGTATGGGGCGTTGTTTATGCACCTGTCCGATCTGACCAGACGAACCGCCATGGTTCGCGCACAGCACGAAACACCGGCCGAACCTGGCCACAGGCTGCATGTGCCACGCCTGCGCTGGCTGATCCCGCTGCTGGCATTTCTCGGCTTCCTCCTGTTGTGGGAAGGCGTCGTCCGCCTGGAACTGTATCCCGCCTTCATTCTGCCCGGCCCTGGCGCAGTCGCCGAGCGCTTCGTTCAGGTTGTGGGCGATGGCACGCTGTGGCCCCACCTCACCACCACTCTCACGCAAATGCTGCTCGGCTTGGCCATTGGCGCGCCGCTGGGCGTGCTCATGGGCGTGCTGCTGGCCAAGAGCCGCACGCTTGAGGCCCTCATCTCGCCGATCATCCTGGCCGCGCAATCAACCCCGGTCGTTGCCTATGCCCCGCTGCTGATCATCTGGTTTGGAAGCGGCATCACGAGCAAGATCATCATCGCGGCGCTCACGGTATTCTTCCCGATGTTGATGAACACGATGGTGGGCATTCGCAACGTGCCGCAGTCGCGCCGCGATATGATGCGTCTGTTCAACGCCACGCCATGGCAAACCTTCTGGAAGCTGGAGTTTCCTGCTTCGCTGCCCGTCTTATTTGCCGCACTACGCGTCAGTGTCACGTTGGCGATCATCGGCTCAATTATCGGCGAGTTCATCAGCGCCAGTTCGGGCCTGGGCTATCTAATCAAGCTGGCGCGCGACCGTTACGATACGCCGCTGGTGCTGGTCGCGGTGGTCGTGCTGGCGGTACTGGCGCGCCTCGCCTACTGGGTCGTGACTGTCATCGAGCGTAAAGTCATTCGCTGGCAGCGCACCGGGTAAACATCGGCACACAGGATTTCCGGAACGATTCGCGGATTGCGTGATTGTACGATTTGTACCGTGACCACAGGAGGTCATCAATCGTGCGTTTCCTCATCATCATTGCGCTGGCATTGGGTCTGCTCACCGGGAAAGTAACCGGGCAGGAGAGCGCTGGCACCCCTCTGGACGAAGTCAGCTTCTTCATGACCTTCGTCCCGAATGTGCAGTTCTCCCCCGTGTACGTAGCCGAAGCCAAGGGCTACTTTGCCGCCAATGGCCTGTCGGTCACCGGCGACCACGGCGATGAGCCTGTTGGCGTGGATTTGATCGCGGCCGGTGAGCGCGATTTTGGCCTCGTCAGCGGCGAACAGGTGCTAGCGGCCCGCGCTAACGGCCGCCCGGTCATCTCGGTCTACGAATGGTTTCAGCAGTATCCCGTTGGCGTGGTGTACCCGGAAGGCGGGGACATTAATACTGTGCCGGATCTGGCTGGCCGCAACGTCGGCATCCCCGGGCGCTTCGGCGCATCGTACAGCGGGCTTACGGCGCTGCTGGACGCTCATGGCATGACCGAGCAGGACATTGACCTGGAGGAGATTGGCTTCAACGCGCCTGAGGTGTTCTGCGCCGGCGGCGTCGAGGCATCGGTCGTCTATGTCAATAACGAGCCCATTCAGATCGCGCATCGCGCCGAACAAGGCGATTGCGGAGAGGTGACCAGCGTCGGCGTTTTCCGCGTGGCCGATGCGGTGGATATGGTCTCGAACGGGGTCGTGACCAGTGAAGCGAGGGTGACGGAAAACTCAGACCTGGTGCGCCGGTTGGTGACTGCGTTTGATGCCGGGCTGCGCGATGTAATCCAGAACCCGGCTGAGGCGTACATTCTGAGCGCCGATTTCGTGGAGGGGCTGCCGCTATCCGCCGAACTACACGCCGCGCTCGAAGCAGCCGCTGCCGAACAGACCGCCTATCGGGGCGCCAATCCGGATGCCAGCCGGGAAGAAATCGCGGCGCAACGGGTGGCACTGCTGGAGTCGCTGCAAAGCGAGTTCCCCAGCGACGAGCTGGTGCAGTTTGAAGTGCTGTTGAGCACCATTGAACTGTGGGATGCTGACCGGCTCGGCTACGCAGACCCCGAGTCGTGGGCGACCACTCAGGATGTCCTGCTGGAGATGGGCTACATACCTCGGGAAAGCGACCCGAGCGAAGCGTTCACCAACGATTTCCTGCCAGAGTGACGACACGTCGCAGGGGCCGATCCGTCGGCCACGTTCGCAAAAGCATGAGCGCTCGTGTGTCACACCAGCGCTCCCTACATGGCGCTTCAATTGATGTGGCAGGTGTGGGCCGTCGTGTATCCTGGCTCTAGTTCGCTTCGGCCGGACGTTGTTCGGCGGCGGCCATGGTGAAACGGAAAGTGCCGCCACGCGCCCCGCTGCCGTTGCCTTCGGCCCAGATGCGCCCGCCGTGGGCTTCGACGATGTGACGGCAGATCGCCAATCCGAGGCCCGTGCCCTCGCCTGCTGAACGGGATGGGTCTACCTGAAAGAAACGCTCGAAAATGCGCTCAGCATGTTCGTCGGGTACGCCTGGTCCTTCGTCAAGCACCGAGATGAGGACTTCATCGGCCTGCTGTTCGGCCTGCACGCGGATTGTCTTGCCTTCCGGTGTCCACTTGATGGCGTTGTGGATGAGGTTGACCAGCACGCGCCGCAGTTGATCCTGGTCCGCCAGCACGAACAACATCTCGGGCGTTTCTGAAAGAACGGTGATGTTCTTGTTCTCGGCCTGGTCTTCGAGGCGCAGGATCGCTTCGTTGACGATGGGCGCCAATTCGACATCCACCATCCGCAGAATGGCCTGACCGGTTTCGATCATCGAGAGATCGAGCAGCTCCTGCAGCAGCCACAACAAGGAATCCGTTTCGCGCGCGATGGCTCGCAGAGCCGTGGTGCTCTGCTTCCGTTTAGGGCGCTCCTGTTCGTGAAACAGGCCCTCAATGATCAGGCGGATGTTGGCGATAGGCGTACGCAGTTCGTGGCTGATGTTGGCCACCATATCGCGCCGCGCGCGATTCAGGCGCACCAGTTCCGATACATCCTGCAGGGCGATGCCGATGAAGGAACGGCCGGCTCGCCGCATCAAACGCACACGCACCCGGTAGCTGCGCCGGTCAATCGTCATCTGATCTTCGAACATATCCTCGTCATAGGCCAGCGCATCGCCAACCATGACGCTTAGTTCGGTACTACCGGTCGTTTCGTCAAGGGTTTGACCGATGGGCCGCCGCACGTTGAACAGCGTTTCGGCGGCGTCGTTGATGGCGATGATGCGATGCTTTTCATCCACCACCATTAGCGCGTCATACGCGGCGTTCGCCAGGCTGAGCGCCAAGGCGAGCCGCTGGGCCGCGCTGCCTTCGGCCGCCTCAAGCTGCTGGCGAAGCTGCTCCATCTGCTCATCGCGGAGCGCGGCCTCTTCACGCTCGATGGAGATTGCCGCTTCCTGGTCGGCGATGTTCTGGCGCAGCAGCAGCATGAGCTGCTCATTCTCCTCAATCGCCTGGTGGAGGGACACGGCGGATAGTTCGCGCTCAGCGAGCTTATGCTTCAGGCTCTCGAGCAGGCTTTCGCGCGCGTCCGCTTCTGCCGGGGATGGCGGGTTGGTTTCAGGTTCAGTCATGACCTCAATTAGCCTTCAAACCGGTAGCCGACGCCGCGCACAGTTACGATGCGGCGGGGCTCTGATGGATCGTCCTCGATCTTTTCGCGCAGCCAACGGATGTGTACGTCCACAGTCCGCTTCTCCACGAAGTAATCGTGGCCCCAGAGTTTAGTCAGGATCAGGTCACGCGAGAGCACCACGCCCTTGTTCCGCATCAGCTCGGCCAACAAGTCGAATTCCTTGTTGCTAAGCTTAATTTCGCGGTCATCCTTGAACATGCGCCGCCCGGTCAAGCTGAGGCGAATGTCGTTGGACGACAGCTCATCCAGCATGGCCAAGCGACCGGGCGCACGGCGCATCACGGCGCGAACACGAGCGAGAAATTCGCCAAGCGCCAGAGGCTTGACCACGTAGTCATCGGCCCCGCTCTCCAGGCCCACGATCTTGTCTACTTCCGTGCCACGCGCCGTGAGCATGATGATTGGGATGTGAGCGGTGGCCGGATCGCGCCGAACGAGGCGGCACAGGCTCAAGCCATCGAGCCTGGGCAACATGATGTCCAGCACGATCAGATCGGGCTTCTCCTCGCGGATCTTCTCCAGCCCCTCTTCGCCGTCATGCGCGGTGATGGCCGTGTAGCCATCACCGCGCAGCTTGTCGGCCAGCGTTCGCGCCAGCATCTCTTCGTCTTCAACAATCAGGACTTTGGCCATTTTTTCGTCCACTTCCGTGATGACCAGATGATGGAAAACGCCAGCATACGGCGAAAGCTTTAAGGATTGGCGGCGCAAATGTTAAGTGATGAGCCAATCGCGGCGCGATTTCACGTCATGTAGTGTTTCGGCGTGGTGAACGGCGCTACGGATGGCCTGAGCGACTGCTTC
>JAEURB010000127.1 GCA_016788435.1 Anaerolineae bacterium
TGGCCCCCAGCGCGACACCGACTCTGGCTGCAACCGACACGCCGACGGCGACGCTGACGCTCATTCCGACCAACACCTTGCCGCCAACGAGTACGCCAACCCGAACGCCGACCGCCACCTGGACGTGGACGCCTTCGCCGACGCTGACACCGACTTTTACGCCTTCTGCCAGCGCCACACCGGCGGCCACGCTAACCGTGACGCGCGGCCCGACGGCAACGCCTCCAGCGGCTGGCAGCTCACCCACGCTGCAGGATCACTACTACCTGGCACGGCCGCTGTCTGACAATGCGATCAACTACGCCGCACGTACGTATCCCTACGGCGGAACTGCCGGGGGGCGGCTGCAGGTTCATATCGGGCAGGATATGGAGAATCCAACCGGTACGCCAGTGCTGGCGGCGGCCGATGGGGTCGTCGTGCACGCTGGTGACGACCTGACGACGCAGCTTGGACTGTACAACAACTACTACGGCAATGCCGTCATACTGCAGCACAACTTCACCGATTCGACGGGTGAGCCAGTCTATACGCTGTATGGTCATCTCAGCCGGGTGGCTGTTGCGCCGGGCCAAAGCGTCAGCCGGGGTGACGTGATCGGCTATGTGGGCGCGGCCGGTATCGCACAGGGGCCGCATCTGCACTTTGAAGTGCGAGTCGGCAACCCGTACGACTATCACGCCACCCGCAACCCGGACCTGTGGATCTTCCCGTATTTCGGCTTCGGCACGCTGGCTGGCCGGATCGCGGACTCGGCGGGCAACCTGCTGCGCGACGCCACGCTGACCGTCGTGAGCGATACCGCGACGCGCTACACTTTCAGCTATGCGGGAGAGCCAGCGAACAGCGACTCGTTGTTCGGCGAAAACTGGACGCTTGGCGACTTGCCGGAAGGCTACTACACGGTGCGCGTGAGTGAAAGTGGCCGCGTGCGTTTCGAGCAACAGGTGTATGTGTTCCCAAGCAAGACGACGTGGGTGGACGTGGTACTGACGCCCTGAGCGTAACCTGCCTTGATTTTGCCTGCGCGCATCCCTATACTGACCACATCCCCCGAATGACATGTTCGTAGTGGCATACGCGGCGCGAACGGAGTACCAGTCGCATGACTGAACCTGTATATCTGACTGCAGATGGCCGTGATGAGCTGGCGAAGGAGCTTCAGTTCCTCGTCACTGTGCGCCGCCCAGAACTGGCCGTCAAGTTGAAGGAAGCAGTCTCGCAGGGTGACCTTAAGGAGAACGCCGACTATCACGACGCCAAGGAGCAGCAGGCGTTTGTTGAAGGGCGCATCCAGTACCTGGAGAACCTGCTGCACAGCGCCGAGATCATCAACGGCAGCCCGAAGGACGGCAAAATCGGTATCGGCTCGACTGTGACCATCGTCGAAGCGGGCGAAGACGAGGAAGAGACGTACACCATCGTTGGCGCGGCGGAAGCCAACCCAGCGGAGGGCAAGATTTCGAACCAAAGCCCGATTGGTGCGGCGCTGTTAGGCCACAAGGCCGGTGACAAGTTCGAGGTGGAAACCCCGGCGGGAGCGACCAAGTTCAAGGTCAAGAAGGTAAAGTAACCTGAGTTTCAGATAGCAGTTCTCAGTTCACAAGCTCCGGTATGCGCTCGAACGAAACCTCACCCCCGGCCCCCCTGTCCGAACACCGGAGAGGGGGAGAAAAGCGCCAGGCAGTTAGTGAACCTGTTACAAGGCGGGACAACCGGACAACCGGACAGAATCTAAAGAGCGGGACAGGCGCTTGAGGGAAGAACGTACCGGACAGCGGGACAGAATAGCGGACAATACGCGCATTTCACTACAGGCCAGTACCGTTTCATTATAGATCGCGGAGGCGGTTGGCAGGTGGACGCCGGGTGGACTAGACGGACGCAATACGGCAGCCGCACGTGGGGGTAACGGGTGATGGATGGGTGCTGCGGGGAAGCACTGACCACAGGATGCTAAACTCTGCTTAACGCTGGGCCGTGAGACGAACTGAAAATCATGAGGGCGCTGAACTTCTCAGCGCCCTCATTTTTGTACTCGTCAGAAGTCGGCCGCACCGCCAAAAGGATCGTCATCCGGGGCAGGCGGTGGTACGGGGCGGAGCACGGGCATGACGGCTGGCACCGGGGTGACTGGCGGGCTGCTGACTGGCTGAACCGCCGACACGGGCCTAGTGACCGCCGGAACTGGTGCCGTTGCCGCAGGGGCTGGCGGTGGCGGAACCGCCGCTGCCGGAGGCAGACTAACCGGAGGCGGTGGGTTTGTCGTGGACGCGGCAGCCGGCACGGCTGGCATGACCGGGATGATCGATGGCGCGGTCACTGCAACCGGCATCTCCGAACCTTCGCGCCGCCAAGCGGCGAGTTCCAGCGTCAGCTTCTGGAAATAGCTCTTTTCAGGCAGTGGCCCGCTGCCGTATTCAACATCAACCACTTTGGCCTGAACGCGCAGTGTGGCTGTTTCGAGCACTGCTGTTGCGCCGGGCTGCGCGACCACCAGATCGCCGTTCATTTCCAGATTGGAGCGCAACGCAGGGTCGTTGTAAGCGTGTTCCGAGCAGAACACCCGCGTCGTTGTGCGAACGAAGTCGTCTTTGTCGAACAGCCAGACTTCAATCGCCGTCGCGCGCTGTGGCTCTCCCACACCAATTGTTTCCGATACCTCAGCGCCACATTCACCGAGGAAATGCTTCTGGTCGTCCTCAATCGAGAACGAGTCGTCATACTGGCCGTGGCCGAGGATGTAAGTGGACATCCGCTGCATCAGCGGCTCACCGTAGGTTGATGCGGTGAAGTCGCTCTTGCTGGTCACTTCAGCCTGCTTGGCGGCCTGCACCTGGGCCCTCATCGCCTGCACTTCGGCGCTGGCCTTTTCGCCGCGAATGCGCCGCATCAGCGGTTCGACCACGTTCGGCTTGATGAACATGCCGTACAGAATGGCAATGAGGATGAAGACGCCGGCTGCGATCAGCGGGGCGAAGATGTAGGGAAGAAGGTTGGCGAGCGTGCTGGGGTATGGAGCGCTGACTGCAGTGGCTTCGGCCGCTTCGGCATATGGCCGGATGGCCTGCAGCCGGGCGCTATTGGCCTCTTCGCCGGGCGTGGCGATCAGCCGATCCACAATTTCCAGCGGATTATCCACGCGGCTGAGGAGATAGGTGAGGTTGTCGCCGATGTCGAAATTGGCTGCCGCGTTGCGGTCGGCAATCAGCTTGACCCACTCGTCCTGCCAGCTTTGATGGAGCGTGCTGGGATCGGCATCGTAGTAGACAGCCGGCGCAAGCGCGTAAGCCCAGAACAACCCGACGATCACGCCCGCGATCAAGGCTCCGATAACCGTGCCGCGCGGGATGTAGGGGCGCAGGAGGACCTTGTAGAGGCCGTTGTAGCTATCGAGGATGAATTTCTTCATGCAGTCGCGGCCTTTCCCGGAAAAGCGCGATTCAAGAGCGCCCGCCCAGCGGACATGCCTATCAGTGTAACCCGGTTGGTAGGAATGACGCAACCAAATCTCAACCCATTCACAAGATTAGTGGCGGGGTGCAGGCTACGGGGTACGGGTAGCGGCGTGTGCGTTGGCGTGTTTGGATGGCAAAAGCGCGCGAGGCCCTGCGGGTTGTCCCGGATGGCCTCGGGGCATACGCTGCGCGAAAACCAGCGCTCAGGCGCTTTCGGCGGCTGTCGTTTCCGAGACCTCGGCCATCGGGAAGCTTTCACCGCAGTTGTTGCAGCGCGCGCGGGTTTTTGATTGCTCGGTGAGCAGGCCGCCGCAGTTGGGGCAGGGCTGAGGCAGCGGCTTCTTCCAGACGACAAAATCGCAGGCGGGCCAGCGGTTGCAGCCCCAGAAGACGCGGCCACGCTTCGATTGCCGGGCCACCAGCTCGCCGCCATGTTCCTTGCCGCAGGTGGGGCAGGCTGCGCCGGTTGGCTCGGAGAACGGCTCGGTGTGCTTGCATTCGGGGTATCCAGAGCAGCCGATAAACTTGCCGCGCCAGCTATAGCGGATGACCAGTGGGCGTCCGCAATCCGGGCATGGGCGGCCGACTTCCTCGACCTGCTTAACCGACGGTGCGGCGTTGGCGCGGTCGAGGTCTTCTTTGAACGGCCCGTAGAAATCATGCAACATGGGCCGCCACTCCTGCCGGCCTTCCGCGATCTCGTCGAGCCGTTCTTCCATGCGGGCCGTGAACTGCGGGTCCATAATTTCGGGGAAGTAGGTGACGAGCAGATCGTTGACGACAATGCCGGTTTGCGTAGGCACAAGGCGGCGGTCGGTTTTGGTGACGTATTCACGGTCCTGAATGACCGCGACGGTTGGCGCGTAGGTGGAGGGGCGGCCGATGCCGAGTTCTTCCAACTGCTGCACCAGCGTCGCTTCGGTGAAGCGGGGGGGCGGCTGGGTAAAGTGCTGTTCGGGCAGCAAGTCGCGCAGGTCGAGCGCCTCACCTTCTGTGAGGTCGGGCAGCAGATCCACGTCTTCGTCGGCTGCTGCGTCGTCGGCCCGCGTATCCTCGTAGAGGACCAGGAAGCCGGCGAAGCGTATCTTGCTGGCGGATGAACGGAAGCCGTAGTGAGGCTTGCCGGTTTCGGGGCGGGCGGCGATATCCACGCGCAATGTATCGTACAGGGCGTTCGACATCTGGCTGGCGGCGAAGCGCTGCCAGATCAGCTGATAGAGCCGGAACTGGTCGTTGTGCAGCGCCTTGCGCAGCTTATCGGGGTCGCGGACGATGCGCGTTGGGCGGATGGCCTCGTGCGCCTCCTGCGCGCCTTTGGCGCGGGTGCGATAGAAGTTGGGCTTTTCCGGCACGAACGGCTTGCCGAAGCGTTCGCGCAGGTAGTCGCGGGATTCGCGCTGCGCCTCGCTCGATACGTTCAGACTGTCGGTACGCATATACGTGATGAGGCCGACCGCGCCTTCGCCCGGTACGTCAATGCCTTCATACAACTGCTGCGCCACCTGCATCGTCTTACGGGCGCTGAAACCGAGGCGTCGCGAGGCCTCCTGCTGGAGCGTGCTGGTGGTGAAGGGTGGCGATGGGCGGCGGATGCGTTCTCCGCGCTTGATTTCGCTGACGGTGAACTTCGACTGGCTCAGCACGTCCAGATGAGGAGCAAGTGCGCTTTCCGAGCCGAAATCCACTTCCTTCTTGTCAATC
>JAEURB010000143.1 GCA_016788435.1 Anaerolineae bacterium
GTGGACATATGCACATGCCCGTGAAATACCCCGCGCAGGCGGTCTTTGGCGCGCACCATCAGGCGGTGAAAGTCCTCGCCGTTGGAGAGGCGCATGAAGGTATCCCAGAACGGCGCGCCGACGGGCATGACGTTGTGATGAATGGCGACGACCAGCGGCCGCGAGTCCGGCGCTTTGACGATCCGTTCGAGGCGTTCCAGTTGTTCGGGAAGCAGCACGCCCTGCGCGTATTCTGCCGGGCGGCTGCTGTCCACGCAGACGATTTGCACGCCGTTGACCTCGAACTCGTAGTCAAACGAGGGTGCGATCTCGCTGCGGCCCAGGAAAACGCGCTGCAGCATTTCGGCGTTGTCGTGGTTGCCGGGCAGGTAGTAGACGGGGAACTTGATGCCACTCAGCACGTCCCGCGCTGCCAGATAGGCTTCTTCAACCGGATCGTAGGCCACGTCGCCAGTGTGCAGGACGAAATCCGGCGTGAAGGGCAGCGCATTGACCTGGCGTACCAATTCGCGCGCGCCCTGCAGAGCCGTATAATCCGCTTCGGCATGTGTGTAGGCGGGGTCGTTGCTCAGGTGCGTGTCGCTGATATGCACGAAGCGCAGCAACGCGCTGCTGCGGTATTCGTGCAAAAGGGCCGCCATATTCCGGTTGCTGAAAGAAACGGTCGAAAACTGCCCGGATTCATCAGTCATAAAGAACCCTGTTGTGGCGCAAGGCGCAGCATGCATTATAACGAGGTTTCGCGCCTGAGCGCGTTATACTGAGGAACATGTTCTCAAAATCACTCATCCCCCTCGCACTTATCATTGTTCTGGCTGCCTGTTCCCCGCAGGCCGTGGTGACCGTGCCAACGCTGGCCGTGCTGCCGGCCGAAACGCCGTTCACGCCCGAACCGCCTGCGTCCACCCTCGTAGCGCCCACGCCAACCGCTACGGCCACGGCGACTGTCACGATTACACTGACTGCGACTTTTTCGCCCGAGCCGCCAACAAATTCGCCCACTGCGCCCCCGGCCAGTTTAACCGCTACGGCCGTACCACCCAGCGAAACGCCGCTGCTGCCGTCTCTCACACCGAGCCTGACCATCACGCCGACGCTGACGCTGACGCCGTCGCAAACATTGACACCCACCCTCAACGCGGGCGGCTTCAGCGCGCTGATCGATCTGGCGGCGCGAATCACGGTGCAGCCGCCTGACGTGCGCTATGGCCCGGCCACCGCCACCGCGCTGTGGGCGATTGGCGACCAGTTAGCCGCGACGGCCCGCGCCGGTGCGACTGCCGCGCCAACCGCCGCGCCAGTGACGACTGGCGTGTTCGCCATCGTGCCGGGCGCGCCACTGCCGAACCCCGGGCTGGGCACGCTGCCGCCCGCGCCGGGCGGCTCTGGTGGAGTGTGCGGCACAACGCCGGGGGGTGCCCTCAATGCGCTGCTGGCCGCCGACCCGGCCTTTGCTGCTCAGTTGGGCTGCGCCATGGCCGCGCCTTACATCGCCGCCGGGGCTGTTCAATCGTTCGAGCGCGGCATGTTGATCTACCGCGCCGCGCAAACCCCCGGTGCGGCTGGCACGATTGAGGCGATCAGCATGGACGGCCGCTTCAGCCGCTATGCCGATAGCTGGGTGAGCGGCGTAGACCCCGACTCTGGCGGCCTCACCCCGCCGCCCGGCCTGATCGAGCCGATTCGTGGCTTCGGCAAGGTCTGGCGGTCGGATAGCGCGCTGCAAGCACGGCTCGGTTGGGCGCTGGCCGGTGAAGAAGGCGTCACGCTCACTGTACTGCCCTTCGAGCGCGGCGTGGCAATCTATGTGCCGTCGCAGTACCAGATTTACGTGTTGGCCGATGACGGCGCGGGCGCGCCCTCGGGAAACTGGCGGCAGATCAGCGGAAGCCTGTAACCGCCGTGTTGCTGCGGCTGAGTGGGTGGGCCGGGCTGATTGCGTCGCTGGCGCTGACGGCATTCATCGCGCTGGCGGTGGCCGCGGGCGAACGGGCGCCGGCCAATGAACTGGTGTTTACCGGTTATGAAACCAGCTACGCCGACCTGTACTTGTACGATGCGGCGCGTGGCCTGCGCCGCAACCTCACCCGAAACCCCGCGTCGGATATGTCCCCGGTGTGGTCACCGGATGGCAGCCAACTGGCGTTCATTTCGAACCGCGATGGCGGCCTGCACGTGTACGTGATGGACGCCGATGGCGGCAATCTGCGCCGCGTCACACCGCAGGGCTACGCGTTTGACCATCCACGCTGGACACCCGACGGGGCGCAGCTTGTGCTGTTTGCACGCACGGGCGGGCTGCCGGATGTCTTCACCGCCGGCCCCGACGGGAGCAACTTCCAAAAGGTGGAGCCTGAACCCGTCAACGGAGGAACGGCGACCAGTTGGGGTGTGGAAACCGCCCCGCTGGGTGGGCCGCAATCCCCCGCTGGGACGGAGGTTCTGACGCTCGAATTCATAGACGGTGAGTGGTGGTTATTCCTCAGCCCTGAGGCAGATGCGCCCGGCCAGAAGCTCGTCCGGCTCAGTATGAGCCAGGGCCCTGACTCGGCGGTGAGCTGGTCGCCGGACGGCCGTTCCATCGCCTTCGTCTCGACGACGGACGGTTGGGATGACGTGTACGTCGTCGAGGCACGGATCGGCGCTGTACCAATGCGCCTGACCCATGACTGGTCGCAGGAAAGCGAGCTGATGTGGCGGCCACGATAATGGTGCTCTTTTCGGCTAACCGTGCCGTGTTGTGTGGAGGCGGGGAGAGGATCGGATTGGCGCTGACATGGAGTCAAAAAGGGCCACGGCAGATTGACGAATAGTCCAATGCCCACCGCAAATACCCTATCACGCTTATGCAGGAGCGCTCGCAAACGCTCATGTTGCTGCGGCTGACTGTGTGGGGCGGGCTGATCGCGGGGCTGGCCGGCGCACTGTTGATGGGGATGGCCGTATCCGCCGGGGCGCTGATGCCTCGCACCGAACTGGTCTATGTCAGTTATCACGACACCCAGTCCGACTTGATTGCTTACGATGCGGCCCGCAGCCTGGGCCACAATCTCACCCGCTCACGCGCCTACGAACTGTCTCCAGTATGGTCGCCCGACGGCAGCCAGATCGCGTTCGTCTCGGATCGGGCAGCCGGGCTTCATATTTACGTCATGGACGCCGGCGGGCGGAATATCCGGCGGCTCACCCCGCCCGGCAGGGCCTTTGAAGCGCCGCGCTGGTCGGCCGACGGGGCGCGGCTGGCCTTTGTCGCGCGTGGCTCGGCCGGGGTGGACATATTCACGGTCAACGCCGACGGCTCGGGGTTCGAGCAGGTCAGCGGCCAAACAACCGACCCCGGCAGCATCATGCTCGAACTCGGTTTGGATACACCGGCTGCGTCTGGCCCGCAATCTCCGTCTGGCGAGGGCCTTCTGAGCGTGGACTTCGTCGAGCACATCGGGTGGGCGCTGGTGCTCAGCGAGGCGAACGGTGAACCGGGTGTACTGCTGGCCTCACTCGGCCGCAACTTCGGCGAAACCGCCGCCCTGAGCTGGTCGCCGGACGGGCAGCGCATCGCCTATCTGTCCTCCACAGACGGGCAAGTGGATCTGTACATCATCGCCCCCGTTCCCGGTAGTCATCCCCAGCGAGTGACGCACAACCGCGCCTACGAAAGCTCGCCGGTGTGGCGGCCCCTGAACACTCCGTAGGCCGGGCGCCGAATACGCGGGGCAGCGGTCAGGAATGCGCCCGGCATGCGCCGTTTTCGGAGTCTGAATTCGCGGTACGATCTTCTCCAGTCATCCACCCTTCACAGGAGAACGCATCATGAAGAAAGCTCTGGCCCTGCTGGCCGGCATGGCCCTGATGGCTGTACCCGCCTTCGCGCAGGACAGCACCAATACCGCCAGCCTGAACGGGCTTGGTTTGTCTTTCCCAGCGAGCTTTGCCACGAGCGTCGTTGGCACGCAGGTCGCGGGTGATGCGCTCGACGATTTGTATCCGGGCGGCCCGCAGCCAGCCTATACCGGCCTGATGTTCTTCAGCGAACCGCCCGCCCCGCAAAGCATGTTCGAACATGGCGGCGTGCGCTTGGTTCACGTGGCCGATGCGGTGGACTATCCATTCACCCAGACCCAGATTGACGCACTCGCGGCGCTTTTGGCCGAGCGCCCGGACTTGAACGAGTACATGGAAACGGCGGATGACAACGCGCTCAATCTGCCCTTCCTGCCCACCTTCCCGGCGGCTCAGATTTTGCGCGCCCGTGCCGAGTATGTGGACACGCCGGAACTGAGCGGCATCAGTTACGTCACCGCCTTCCGGCAGGATGTTTCGCCGCTGATCGCCAGCGAATTCCTCTACACGTTTCAGGGGCTGACGGCCGACGGCCAGACCTATGTGGCGGCAGTCTTCCCGGTCACCGCGCCCGGCTTCCCGGCTGAGTACCCGGCGAACCTCGACTACGATGCGTTCGTCGCCCGCCTGCACGAGTATTTCAACGAGAGCATCACGGCGCTCAACGCTGCTGACGGTGAGACGTTCGTCCCGGCGCTCTCGACGCTCGACAGCATTATCCAGAGCATCACCGCCGCTCAGTAAGCACGGCCACCAGTTCCGTTCATCGCGCCGCCCCGTGTTCGTGACATGGAGCGGCGCGCTTTCCGCCAAACCGGATTTCGGCTATATTTAAGCCAGCTTACGCGCACAGGAGCCACATACTCATGAAGCGAATGATGCTGCTGATACTCGCATTTGCCGCCATGCTGGCTGCGGGCTGCCAGGCGGTCGAAATTGGCGTAATGACCGGCCGTTCAGGGGCCTCCATCGAAGTCACCGTCTCGGAAGAAGAACTCAATGCGGCGCTGGCCGAGTCGGTCGCCAATACGGAAAGCGATGTCTCGGTCGTTCCGGCCATTGCTTTCGGCAACGGCACGATTACGTTGAGCGCCACCGTGATGGACGCCGACGGAACCAGCGCGGCCGGCAGCATCACCTTCCTCGTCGCCGAGGAAGACAACAAGCTGCGGATTTACACCACCAGCGTCTCGCTGACCGGCACCGACAGTAACGGCAACGAGGCGCTCAATCTTCAGGTTTCCACCAACCGCGAGATCGCGGCCGCGATGGCGGAACAAACCGGGCCTACCTTCGATTCGGTAGAAGGCGCGGTCTTCGTGCAGTCCATCGAAATCGTGCCCGGCGAAATGACGATCACCATTCGCCTGCCCGGTTAACTAATGCGGCAGCAGACCACGAATGAGGCGTGTTTCGTGGCTCAGGATGGCCGCTGGCCGGCATGTTACAATAAGCCCCGTATTGTCCGATGGACTTGCGGGGCTATTCGTTTGAACCTTCCGCGCTGGGCCATGCTTTTTCTGTTCGCTCTCTTGCTTCTCCCCTCCCCGATGATTGTCACTGCTCAAACTGCCGCGCTCTGCGGCGTCGTGGATGCGCTCGACTACCCGATTGACATCAGCGATACGCTGGCGCAAGGCTACGACGACTTCGGCATCTACCGCCCGCGCTTCGGCGGCAATCATACCGGGATTGATATCGGCTTCGAGCGCTGGGGCGACCCCGTCCATGCCGCCCTACGCGGCCGGGTGACGCTTTCCAACATCGAAGAGTGGGACACCGAGAAAGGCGTCGTCATCCTTGAACACACCTTCCCGGATGGCAGCATCGCCTATTCGCTGTACGGTCACGTCGAACAGGGCGAAACCGTCCGGCTTCCGCCAGTGGGTTCGTGCGTGGAACGGGGTGACGTGATCGCGCAGATCGGCTGGCCGTCGCGCGGGAAGCCTCACCTGCACTACGAGATTCGGTCGATTCTTCCTACCGAAGGCGGCCCCGGTTACGTGGATGTCAATCCGCTCGAACTGGGCTGGTATCACCCGATTGAGTTCACCGAATTATGGCGCGCGCGCCTGCAACCTGGGTTTACGGGCGTGCAGACCTTCCCTTCTGCCCCCACCCTGCCGCCCGCTCTGCTCGATGACGGTACTTCGGTGCTTGCTCTGAGCAATCAGCTCGTGTCGTATCTGGATGGCGCGGAACAGTGGCGCATTTCGCTGGGCGATATCGCTACCGGCCTCACGGCGCTGCCCGGCGGCAGCGTCGCGGCGCTGGCACGCGGCGGCCAGGTTTTTACGCTGCAGAACGGCCGCTTCACCGGCGCATGGACGGCCAGCGCGCTCGAAGCCTCGCCCGTTTTCACCAGCGGCGATGCCGGCGAGATGCTCGTCTTTGCGACCAGCGGCGCGGGGCTGGAGGCGTTCACGCTGACGGGCACGCCACTGTGGAGCGTTCCCGCCCTGGAAGGCGTAACGGACGCCCCCCGCGTGCTGGCCCTTGAAGCCAGCGGCGGCGAGGTGGCGCTGGTGGTGCGCGCCGCGAACGGCCCGCTGCTGCGCGTGGTACGAGACGGGACGGTGCTGCTGGAACGCCCACTGGCCGACCCGGCGTTCATCACCCCGGCAGCAGGGGGTGGCTGGCTGGCGCTGGACGGGAACGAACTGGTGCGCCTGCATGACGGGACGAACGATACGCTCATCGCTTTGGAACGCGCTCCGGCGAGAGGATCGCGGTTCACCGCCGATGCACTGGGGAACATCTATCTCTACACGATGGGGACTCCAGCTACACTTTCCGCCTATATGGCCGATGGAACGCTGCACTGGCAGGTCGAGGCCCCTGCGGGACGCGAGGGTCTTTCGCCGCTGCTGGCGGTGGGCGGGGGTTGCCTGCTTTACACGCTTGACGCCGATGGTGCGCTGCGGGCCTGGCGCACGGCCGACGGGGAGCTGGCCGCTGAACGCCAGTTGTATCCGGGCGGCAACCAAAGCGGCAGCCCGCGCGCGCGCCTGCTACTGGCCAGCCCGGCCGATGCGCTGACGGTAAGCGCCGGTTTCCTTAGCGCCGTACGCTTTGATGGCCTGCAGTTGGCTGGTGATGCGCCGGCGGACTGCCCGTGAGAGTCACGGGTGGCGAGGTAGGGTTACGAGGCAATCCCACATCTGCAATACAATAGAACCAAGAGCACTATGCAGTATGTTTCTCGTAACCCGTAACTCGCAACTCTTTCTCAGCACTACTTTCGCTTCTTTCAAAGGATTTTCGCCATGTACTCCCGAATCACAACCATTGACCGGCATATCCTCGACCAGCAGCGCCGCTTCCCCTCAGCCACCGGCGAATTGACCAGCCTGCTCTACGACATGGCGCTGGCCGCCAAGATCATCGCCCGCGAAACCACCCGCGCCGGCTTGGCCGGTATCCTCGGCAGCACCGAAACGAGCAACACCTACGGCGAGCAGCAGCAGAAGCTCGACGTCTTCGCCGACCAGGTTATCTTCCGCATGAACGACCATACCGAGCGGCTGTGCGCGATGGCCTCGGAGGAGCACGAGGACCTGCTTGAAATCCCGGCGCACTACGGCACGGGCAAGTACGTACTGCTGTATGACCCGCTCGACGGCTCGACCAATATTGACGTCAATGTGTCTATCGGCACGATTTTCGCCATTCACCGCAAGGTCAGCACCGGCGGGCGCGGCACGCTGCAGGACGTGTTGCAGCCCGCCAGCCACCTCGTCGCGGCAGGCTACGTGATCTACGGCTCTTCGACGATGATGGTCTACTCCACCGGACAAGGGGTGCACGGCTTCACGCTCGACCCCAGCATGGGCGAATTTCTGCTCTCGCACGAGGACATCCGTATCCCCGAGCCGCCGAAGTTCTTCAGCGCCAATCTGGGCTACGAACACGTGTGGAGCGAGGGAATACGCCGCTACACCCGCTGGCTGCAAGGGCTGGGAGAGCCACCGCGCTCGCCGCTCGGCCAGCGTTACATCGGCTCGATGGTGAGCGACTTCCATCGCAATCTGCTGCAGGGCGGCGTCTTCTACTATCCGGCCGACGCGGCGGGCAGCCGGCAGTATGGCAAGCTGCGCCTGATGTTCGAGGCGCAGGCCTTCGCTTATCTCGCCTACCACGCGGGCGGAGCCTGCTCCGATGGCCTCGGCCCGATCCTCGACATTCAGCCACACCACCTGCACCAGCGGGTGCCGGTCTTCGTCGGCAACCGCGATCTGGTGGCGCGGGCCGAGGACTTTATCCACCGGTATGACGACGAATGGATGGCGGTTTATCGCCCCTACCGCGAGCGGCAGCCAGACCTCTAAAATTGGGGGCCGTTCTTAATGAAAATCTGATATTCACAGGGGCGAAAACGATTGTATACTTTCGCGTGTTGTCCTATCCGTACGACCCCCTTTCAGAGGAGACCCGTAGAGCCCAATGAACGTCCTTTCGGACATTCGTACTGACTTGCCCACCCCCAGCCTCACCCTCGATTTTGCAGTGATCAACGATCACTACTATCGCTTCCTCGAAGCGTACCCGGGCGCAGATGTCTTCTACGCCGTCAAAGCCAACGCTAACCCCGATGTCATCCAGTACGTCGTCAACCACGGTGGCGGCCTCGAAATTGCGTCGCTTGCCGAACTGGAACTGTCGCTGCGCGCTGGCGCGCACGGTGACCGGATCATCTGCAGCAACCCGATCAAGAATCCGCTCTTCCTGCGCCGCATGGCCGAGGCCGGTGTGTATGCGGTCGTTGTGGACTCGACGTACGAAGTCGAGAAAGTGGCGCAGCACGCCCCCGGTATGCGCGTTTATGTGCGCCTGAGTGTAGACAATACGGGCAGCGTTCTGCCACTCGCCGGCAAGTTCGGCGTGGACGGCGTGAGCGCACTGCAACTGTTCGAAATGGCGCGCGACCTCGGTTTGACGCCGATTGGCCTGTCGTTCCACGTCGGCAGCCAGTGCCTGAACCCGGCGAACTGGGAAAATGCCATCGCGGCTTGCGGCCAGGTTTGGCGTGAGGCCGAAGCGCGCGGCTTCGACATGCACTTCCTTGACCTGGGCGGCGGTTTCCCGGCCGGGCATTATCACGACAGCAGCATTCCGACCATCGAGGCCATCGCCGAAGTCGTGATGCCGGCCATTCGCGCTCACATTCCGGCCGAACTGGACGATCTGATGGTGGTACTCGAACCCGGCCGTGGCCTGGTGGGCGAATCCGGCCTGCTCTACACGTCGGTCGTGGGCAAGGCCTTGCGCGGCACGCAGGAATGGGTCTATCTCGACACGGGCGTGTTCAACGGCCTGATGGAGACCTACGAGGGTTTCCCGCCGGTCGTGCGCCTGCTGGCTGAAGACGCCGAGCGGCGCCCGCTGCGTTCGGTTACGCTGGCCGGCCCCACCTGCGACTCATGCGACGTGGTGGCGCGCGACATCGAGCTGCCGGAACTGCATATTGATGACGTACTGCTCTTCCTTGATTCCGGCGCGTACGTCAGCGAATACGGCGTGGCCTTCAACGGCTTCCCGATCCCAGAAGTCGTCAACCTTAACGCCGGGTTCATCGCCAGTCTCACGCCCGCGCCAGCCAACGCGCAGGCGGAAGCTGTTCGCCTGATCGCCTGAACGAATCAACCGGCCCATGGTAAGAACGGGAGCGCTGCGGCGCTCCTTTTCGTTAGGACAATGGCGAAGCAGACAAGGAAATCATCATGAATGAGTCCAGCGGCAAGACCGTACTGATCACTGGCGGCAGCGGCAATCTGGGCCGCGCGGTTGCGGCGGCTTTCGCCAGGCGCGGAGCACGGCTGGTACTGGCCGACCGTTCGCCCGAACGGCTGGAGGCGGTTGGCCATGCTCTCGCCGCCGAACACCCCGGCCTCGAATGGCTGGCGCACCCGGCTGATTTGACCGATCCCGCCTCGGTGGATACGCTGATCGAAGCGGCAGCCGCCCGATTCGGGCAGGTGGAGGTGCTGGTGCATACCGTCGGCGGTTTCGCGATGGGGCCGAAAGTGGCAGATGGCGACCTTGAAGGCCTGCGCGCCATGTTCGACCTGAACGTCACGCCGCTGTTTCTGACAGCCGGACGCGCCGCACGCCACATGCTGGAACATGAGGTGAAGGGGAAGATCGTCGTCGTGCTGGCCCGTTCCGGCCTGAAGGGCATCGCCGGGCAAAGCGCCTACACGTCGAGTAAGGCGGCCGCCCAGCGCGTGATGGAAAGCCTGGCGCTGGAAGTGCGCGACAAGGGCATTCACGTCAATGGCGTGCTGCCCAGCACCATCGACTCTCCGGCCAACCGGGCGGATATGCCGAACGCCGACTTCAGCAAATGGGTGTCCCCGGCCGACCTGGCTGAGGCCATCGTCCTTCTGGCCTCCGATGCGGCCAACGCCCTCTACGGCGTCAGTCTGGAAGTCTACAACCGGGTGTAGCGGCCGGTACTGCAGCAGAATGCAAGCCGGGGCGCGGCATAACCGCGCCCCGGCCTATCAGACTTAACCTACGCCGGAAGTCCTAACGGGCGAACGCCTCCAATTCGACGCGTACCGCCTCAGGCCCATTGGCAGCCACCAGAATGTTGACGGCCGGGCGGCCCTCCCAGTCGCTGTCTGGCCGGCTGGACTTATTCGCCGGCCACGTTTTGCCCCGGCTGATGCCCTCGGTTTCGACGCGCACCGGCCGCGCTTCAACCGTGAAAAGTTCCGGGTGCAGCAGCCAGGAGATGGTCGTCGAGTCGTGGACGAGAATCTCATGGACGCCTAACTGGCCGTAATAGAACGACCGGTAGCACGGCAGCAACCGCGCCATGTGCTGCGACTCAGCGTTCGGGAAAGTAGCGAAGCGGTCGAGGTCGTCGGCGGTCATCCGTATCCGGCTCGTCACGTCCAGCCCGGCCATCGTCACCGGGCAAGCCGCGCCAAACACGATATCCGCCGCTGCCGGGTCGTTGAAGATGTTGGCTTCCGCCGCTGGACTAGCGTTACCAGGCACGTAAGCGTTGCCGCCCATCAGCACGATTTCACGGGTGTATGCCGGAAGATCAGGCCGCAGCAGCAAGGCCATCGCCACGTTAGTGAGTGGCCCAAGCGCCACAATCGTCACATTGCCGGGGTCACTCATCACCGCGTCAATCAGGAACTGCGCCGCGTGAACGCCCACCGGCTTGGCGGCCGCTGGCGGCAGAAACGTATCGCCCTGCCCGTCTTTGCCATGCACGAAATCGGCTGGGCCATGGAAGCGGCTGACCAGAGGCCGGTGCGCGCCTTCTGCCACTGGAATATCGGGCCGCCCGGCGATCTCCAGCAGGCGCAGCGCATTGATCGTACAGGTCTCCGTATGGGCGTTGCCGTAAACGGTGGTTAACCCCAGCACCTCCAGTTCTGGCGAACGGAGGGCGTAGAAAATCGCCATCGCGTCGTCAATTCCGGGGTCGGTATCAATGACAATTTTGCGGGGCATGGCGCTTCCTCTCCTGCGTTCGGTTCAACGCGTGTACGAGCCATCATCGAAGATACCCGACGGATGGCAGCCTAAACCAGACTGCGCGGCCTGCTGTTCCAGCATCCGGAAATCATCGGCGTACTGATCATCCGGTTGGTAGACCACCACTTCGGCCCAGCCACCGCGCACCAACTGCTCGTTGACGAACGTATCGCCCACATAGATATAGCGCAGCAGGCGGCCGTACTGGTCGGTATCGCTCGTGTCGCGCAGCAGGGTCACCGTTTGCCCGGATACCATGCTGCTGTTGGCGGCGCGGGCCTCGCTGTAGCACGACTGGTCGCGCTCAGGGGTATTGACGCCCACGTAGCGCACGCGCACCTGCTCGCCATTCAGGTTCACATCTATCGTGTCGCCGTCAATCACCTGCACCACACGCGCCGTTTCTCCGCCGGGAAGGGGGCCACCGCCAGATACCGGCACTTCGCCACCCATACTGCAGCCGGCCAGCAGCAGTATGCCCAATACTATCACCGATGCTTGTCGCATCCAGTCAGCCTCCACCTGAAGTCTGCTACAATGAAAGTCCGAAGTGTATCGTGAGAAACAGCCGGGTTGGTCATGGAGTTTGAACTCTCGTTTGGCGAACCGCGCCGCGAACGGTCGGACTCAGTCCGCAACCGGGAGCTGCTGCTCGAAACCGCCCAGCGACTGTTTGCGGAACAGGGCGTCGAATGCGTGACAATGTCCGCCGTCGCCGAGGCGGCCGGGGTGGGCAAAGGTACGCTCTATCGGCATTTCCCGAACAAGACGCAACTGCTGCAGGAACTGATTGATACCGATCAGCGCGACCTGCAGGAGCGCACGTTTCACCATATCGGCGCGCACGCAGCCCAGCCCGCCGCCTGCCTCGACTGGTTTCTGGCCGAAGTCGTCGCCTTCGTCGGCCGTCATCAACTACTCTTCTTCGGCCAGATGGGTGACTTGTCGCTGTCGCTGCTCGAACACCCGGCACACGTTTGGTGGCGGCTGACCATTCGCGGCCTGCTGGCGCGCCAGCGGCTCACCCTCGACCTCGACTATGCGACCGACCTGCTTTATTTGCTGCTCGACCCGCGTACCATTCACTTTCAGAAGCTGCGCCACGGCTATGATGACGAGGCGCTCATCCGCCATTTGGTTACGTTCGCCCATCACCTGACCGGCGACCGCCCCTAGATTGAAATCGCGCGCGGGAAAGCCGTCAGCGACTCGGCACCCGTTTCCGTAATCAGCATATCGTCCTCGATACGCACGCCGCCGAAGCCGGGCAGATAGATACCCGGTTCGATAGTGAACGTCATGCCCGGCTGCAGCAGGTCGTCCACATTGCCGGCAATCTGTGGGATCGGCTCGTGGCCGTCCATGCCCAGGCCGTGGCCCGTGCGGTGCGTGAAGTAGGGGCCATATCCGGCCGCCGTGATGACCTCGCGGGCGGCGCGGTCAACGGCGC
>JAEURB010000145.1 GCA_016788435.1 Anaerolineae bacterium
CAGCCAAGCGGAATGTCCCAGAGTTTAGCACGGATTGACAGCGGCGTTATACTTCGTGGGCGAATTGCAGCCGCCCGGAAGGTTGGGCGCATCAGAAGGAGAGAGGGTAGATGACGTTCGAGAAGATCGCCATTCCATCGCAGGGCGAGCGAATCACCTATGCGGACGGCAAGCTGAATGTGCCGGACAATCCAATTCTGGCCTACATTGAGGGCGATGGTATTGGCCCCGACATCATGCGCGCCAGCCTGCGTATCTGGGACGCGGCGGTGGAGAAGGCGTATGGCGGAACGCGCAAGGTCGCCTGGATGGAGATCTACTGCGGCGAGAAGGCGCAGGAGATGTACGGCACATCCATGCCCGAAGAAACATTCGATGCCCTGCGCCAGTACTACGTGGGCATCAAGGGGCCGTTGACCACCCCTGTCGGTGAAGGCTTCCGCAGCCTGAACGTCACCCTGCGCCAGGTGCTGGATCTCTACGCCTGCGTGCGCCCGGTGCGCTGGTACCGCGGTGTGCCCAGCCCTGTCAAGCACCCGGAAGAAGTGGATGTCTGCATCTTCCGCGAGAACACAGAAGACGTTTACGCGGGCATCGAGTACGAAGCCGGCACGCCGGAAAACGAGAAGGTCGCCCGCTTCCTGCGCGAAGAGATGGGCGCGAACTTCTTTGAGGGCGCGGGCATCGGTATCAAGCCGATCAGCGCCTTCGGCAGCAAGCGGTTGGTGCGCTCGGCCATTCGCTACGCGATTGAACGCAAGCGTGAGAGCGTAACGCTGGTGCACAAGGGGAACATCCAGAAGTTCACCGAAGGCGCGTTCATGAAGTGGGGCTATGAAGTCGCGGCCGAAGAGTTCCCGGATGAGACGATCTCATGGGCCGAGGTTGAGAAGAATCACGGCGGCAAGGTTCCGGCCGGTAAGATTCTGATCCAGGATGTAATCGCCGACATCAGCTTCCAGAAGATGCTGCTGCGGCCGAGTGAGTTTGACGTGCTGGCCACGCCGAACCTGAACGGCGACTACCTGAGCGATGCGATTGCGGCCGAGGTCGGCGGCGTGGGCATTGCCCCAGGCGCGAACATCGGCGATGGCGTGGCCCTGTTCGAGGCGACCCACGGCACCGCGCCCAAGTACGCCAATCTCGACAAGGTGAACCCCGGCTCGCTGCTCTTCAGCGGTGTGATGATGCTCGAATACATCGGCTGGAACGAAGCGGCCGACCTCATCACCAGCGCCTACGAGAAGACGCTCGACCAGAAGATCGTGACCTACGACTTTGCCCGCCAGATGGAAGGCGCCAAAGAAGTGAAGACCAGCGAGTTCGCGACGGCCATCATCGGGAATATGGGGCGGTAAGCATTTGTTGCGCCGGCGGGCTGGGATGCCGCTGGCGCAACAGGACGACAGCGTTAACGGAATGCGCCACTTGGTTGGCGCGTTCCGCGTTTCGAACGCGAAGTTCGTGGCCCGCTCAACTGGTACGCGATCCACAAACCACTGAAGGCGATCAGTGTCATGATGATCACCATCAGTCCCGCGTCATCATAGCGGCGCGCCTGCACAGCATCATAGATAGCCAATGGCAGCGTCTGCGTACGGCCAGGAATATTCCCCGCGATCATGACGGTTGCCCCGAACTCTCCCATCGCTCGCGCCGAAGCGAGGATGAGACCGGCAAGCACACCTCGCCGTGCGATGGGCAGGGTGACGCGCCAGAAGAGATACCATTCCGCTGCACCGTCCACCCGGGCTGCATCCTCGATTTCCGGCTCGACCTCGTCAAACGCCACCCGCGAGGCCTGAATCATCAGGGGCAAGCCCACGATCATCGAGGCGAGGACGGCCGCTTGCCATGTAAACAGCACCTCGATATGAAGCCACGTTTGCAGCGCACTATCCCGGCCGAGCAGAATCAGTAGACTATAGCCGACCACAGTGGGTGGAAGTACCAGCGGCAGCATGATGACCGTTTCCACCAGTAGCTTCCCGCGAAACTCCACACGCGATAGCAGCAGGGCCAAAGCAAGCCCAAATATGACGATTCCGGCGGTGGCGGTGGCTGTGACTTGAAGCGTCAGCCATAGTGCGCTCCAGTTCACTGGGCAGGCTCCTCCCCCGGCAGAATGAAACCGTAGCGACGCATGACGGCGCGACCTGCCTCGCTATTTACAAACGCTGCGAACTGTCGTGCTTCCGCTTCGTGAGTGGTTGCGCTAACGACCGCCAGCGCCTGATTCAGCGGGTTGTGCAGTTCTTCAGGGATCAAGACCCAGCGCCCGACATCACCGGCCGCAATACTGAGCGAGAGCGCCACAATGGCTGCATCTACGTCGCCGGTTTCGGCGAATTGCAGGGTCTGGGCGATGTTTTCGCCCAACACTAGTTTCGGCTGGATGTCCTCCCAAATCCCCGCAGACTGGAGCGCCTCGCGCGCTGCGACGCCGTACGGAGCATGTTCCGGGTTGGCGATGGCCAACGTCTCTACTGAGTCCTGCACCTCTTCGATACCTGACAACACCAGAGGGCTGTCTGCCCGCGTCCAGAGAGTAATTCGCCCAATGGCATACAAGGCGATTGAGTCGGGTATCACGAGTCCCTGTTCGTCCAGTTCAGCGATGAAGGCCTGATTGGCGGCAGCGAAAACATCAACCGGTGCACCCTCCTCGATTTGCTGTGCTAGCATACCCGTGGAGCCGAAGTTGAATGACACACCGATGCCGGTTTCAGCGGTGAATAGCTCTCCGATTTCCTCGAACGCTGGCGTGAGGTCAGACGCCGCCGATACGACCAGTGAGACTCCGGTTTCAGGCGAAGAAGTGGCCGGAATGGCTTTGCTCGCGGGGCTGTCGGGGTTACTTGCACCTGCGCAGCCAGCAAGAAACAGACAAAGTGCAGCAGTCAACATCCGTCCGATCATAGTGAGAGTCCTTCGTTTGCAGCAAAGAGGTGTACAGCGCTGTCAATCCAGTCCAGCACAGCTGCGGTCTGGGCGATGACCAGTTCAAGAGAGAGGCGCTCATTCTCAGCACCGGCATCCCGCAGCGAATTGCGCAGATCTTCCAAACGTGATGCGCAGGCCGCCCGTTGGGCACAAATCATGTCATCCGTGGGAAGATGGAGGAGGCGGGCAACAACGAGCCGGCTGACGAATTCGACGCGCACCGTGCGGATGCTGGGGGATGGTGCAGGCTCTGCTAGCCACTGGAGCAGGCGTTCGCGGCCACGCATGGTGACGGTGTAGTCCGTGCGTTCGGGGGCGAGCGGCGTCGTTACCTGCTGGCCGGTTATCCAGCCGCCATCGGCGAGGCGCTTCAGCACGGCATAAAGTTGACTGGCGCTCAATCGCCACACGACACCCAGTTCGACACGGTCATTGAAGCGGCGGAGTAGTTCATACCCATGCATCGGCTGGATGCAAAGGAGGCCGAGAATGGTTTCATCAGGGGTAGGGACACGAGTCATATCGCCCTATTCTATCATGGAATAGGGGGCAACGTGCGAAATGCGCAAAGTCAGGTATCCTCGAAGGCGAAACGATGAGAATGGCACACTGGCACGCTAGCCGGACGCTGGTCTGCTGTCAGCGATGAGTGAGGCAAATGGGATACCGGTCAGGGGGTTACCGCGGCGGCGGAGGGCCGCCAGGATGGTTGATTGTGCTGGTGGCGGTGGCGCTGGTTTTCGGCGGCTTCTATCTGCTGCAAGGCGCTCAGGTTTTCCTGCGGACGGGCGGCCTTGGTGTCGAAGAGGCCACCCAGCGGGCGCAGGTCGTGAGCAGCGCGACGGCCGAGCGCGTGACGCGCATGGCGACCCAGCCCGCCCAGTTGCGGCCGAGCGCGACGCCACAGCCGGAGTGCCAGGACTTCCGCGTAATCGGTCAGCCGAACGGCGTCGTGCGTGAACGGCCAAGCTCGTCATCCCCGGTTATCACCGGCCTCAGCCCGGGGACCATCATCTGTGTCTTGGGCCGGGCTGGCGTTCCCGACTGGTACCTGATTGACCTCAACCCGGCGACCCGGCGGCTCGACGAGGCCTATATGAACGAAGTTGTCATCGAGGCCGTCAACCCAACACCGACCTCTCTGCCGACTGTGACCACCGCGCCGACGCGCACGCCGAGTGATACACCTCCACCCAGTGTTACGCCGCCTCCCACTGATCCATCACTTCAAGCGACGGCGACACGTACCGCGAATCCGCGCGCGCCAGGGCCGACGGCCACTGACCAGCGCCAGATTGGCGATTGACCTCACGCTGTATCATTGGGAAAGTCACCAGCCGTCCGCACACGCGAATCGAGGCCTTTGATGACTACTGATATCCCCAGCCTGTGCCTCGATGCGAGTGAGGAGGCTCACCAGGAACTTCAGCGCCACCTCCTGCCACCGCTGACTGCCAACCGGCTGGCCGAGTTGTTCAAGGCGCTCAGCGACCCAACCCGGCTGCGGATCATCGGCCTGCTCGTTGACCACGAGATATGTGTGCATACCCTCGGCGAATCGTTAGGTATGTCTCAGTCCGCCATCTCGCACCAGCTGCGTTACCTGCGCCAGCTTCATCTGGTGCGTTTCCGCAAGGAAGGGCGGCACGTCTTCTACGCGTTGGATGATGATCATGTGCGCGCGCTGCTGGCGCAGGGCCTGCTGCACGTTGAACATGGATAGGCGGCGGTCTTGCCACGCCAGGTCGCAATTTGCTAGAATGTATGAATGGTTGCTCATATATTGATACATTGTCCCAACTGGGCGTATGAAGGCGCAATCTGATGGCTAGCGACACCACCATCCAGCTTGATCTTGATCTGTTGCTTCCCGACATTGAGAGCGCTGATGAGTGTGTGGATGCGCTCGGCGAACGCCTGATGAGCCAGAAGGGTATCCAGAGGGTACACATCGTTCAGGACGATGGTCACGCCCGGCTGTGCATCCACTTCGACCCGAACCAGATCACGCTGCCGGCGGTTGAACGGCTGGCGCGAGACACCAGCGCCAGCATTCACAGTATCTACCGGCACGAATGGATCGCGATCAGCGGCCTCAATTCGGCGGATGCCGGGCCGAGCCTGGAGCGGCTGCTGCGCGAGGAGCGGGGTATCCTGCACGTCTCGGTCAATAACGCAGCCGGCCTCATTTTCGTCGCCTATGACGCGATAGTGACGGACCGCGAGGCTCTTGAAGAAGCTATCCGCCGGTTCGGCGCGCGAATCGAAAGGCGCGGGACAGCCGCCACCGTGATCGCCCGGCCACGCGCGGATACTGGACCGGCCGCTCACGGTCACGACCATGGCAGTGCCCCGAAAATTCTGCCACATTGGCTACAAGAGCGCTGGACGATCCTGCTGATTATGGCGGCTGGCGTCTTCTTCCTGATCGGCTGGCTGGGTGGGCGCGTATTCGGGATGACCGAATCAGTCTCGACCATTTTCTTCCTCCTCACCTACGCGGCGGCGGGCTATGACGTGGCCACGCATGCCATCCCTGCGCTGTTCAAAGGGATACTGGACACCGATATTCTGATGCTGGCTGCCGCTTTGGGCGCGGCCATCCTCGGCCAGTTCGGTGAGGGCGCGTTCCTGCTGCTGCTCTTCGCCATCGGGCACGCCGGCGAACACTATGCGCTGGACCGCGCACGCAACGCGATTGGCGCGCTCGGTGCCCTGATGCCGAAGACCGCGCTGCTGCGGCGCCGAGAACAGGTGGTCGAAACGCTCGTTGAAGAGCTGGCGACCGGCGATGTGGTGCTGGCGCGCCCTGGTGACCGAATCGCGGTGGATGGCGTGATCGTGGCTGGCGCCAGCGTGGTAGACCAAAGCCCGATCACTGGCGAGAGCGTGCCGGTGAGCAAGGTGGAAGGCGACCAGGTCTTCGCAGGTACCGTCAACAAGGACAATGCGCTTGACGTTCGCGTCACGCGATTGGCGGCCGACAATACGCTGAACCGCGTAATGCAGCTCGTCTCCGAAGCGCAGAGCCAGCAAAGCCCGACACAGAAGTTTGCCAGCCGCTTCACGCGCCGCTTTGTGCCGATAGTGTTTATCGTCACGGCTCTGGTGGTCATCATCCCGCCGCTGCTTGGCCTGATGCCTCTGAGCGAAAGCTTCTATCGCGGCTTGCTGCTGCTCGTCGCGGCCTCCCCCTGTGCGCTGGCAATTGGCACCCCGGCGGCGGCGTTGGCAGGAATTGCCCAGGCGGCGCGCAACGGCGTGCTGGTGAAGGGTGGGGCGCACCTGGAGAACCTGGGCGGGCTGCGGGCGATTGCCTTCGACAAGACGGGGACGATCACGAGTGGCCAGTTCAGCGTGACCGATGTGATTCCGCTCAACGGCGCTGAAGCAAACGAACTGCTGTGTGTGGCCGCGGCGGTCGAGCTCCACTCCAATCACCCGCTGGCGCAGGCGGTAGCGCAGGAAGCACGTAATCGTTCCCTGCGCCTGCCGGAAGCGGTCGGGCTGGAGAATGTGCCGGGGCGCGGCGTAGTCAGTGCGGTGGCCGGTGAACCTGTCCGTATTGGTTCGCTTCGAATGTTTGAAGACATCGTGGAACTGCGGCCGGATGACGCGCTGGTGAAGCAGGTGGCGGCGCTGGAGCAAGCCGGCCGCAGCACGATGATCGTCAGCCAGGGTGAGCGATTTCTCGGCGTGCTGGGCTTGGCCGACACCGCGCGGCCGGGTGTGGCTGGTGTCATGAGCAATCTCAAGGCGCTGGGGATGGATCATCTCGTCATGCTCACTGGTGACAACGAGGCGGTGGCGCTCAACATCGCCGGGCAGGTGGGTCTCACGGACGTGCAGGCGGGTCTGCTGCCCGAGGACAAGCTGACCACCATCAACAACATGAAGGTGCGCTTCGGCGCGATTGCGATGGTGGGTGACGGCGTGAACGACGCGCCAGCTCTGGCATCGGCGACGGTCGGCATTGCGATGGGCGGCGCTGGAACGGCAGTCGCGCTGGAAACGGCCGACGTGGCGCTCATGGCTGACGATCTGGGTATGCTGCCGTTTGCCGTGGGCCTCAGCCGGGCCAGCCGCCGCATTATTAAGCAGAATCTGGCGATTGCGATGGGCGTGATCGCTCTCCTGATTGTCACGTCGGTGCTGGGCCTCGTGCAAATGGGGCTGGTGGTGCTGCTGCACGAAGGAAGCACGCTCGTAGTGGTCGGCAACGCGCTTCGCCTGCTCGGCTACCGGAGGGGCCTGCCAGGCTGAATCCGGCATGACTTG
>JAEURB010000174.1 GCA_016788435.1 Anaerolineae bacterium
CTGGATGGCCGCCGGTCTGGTCGTCACCACCGCCGTCGCCTTCCTGACGATCAACACTGAAATGCTCTACAGCCTGCTGATGAACCCGGCGGTGCTGATCATCGCCATGTTCGCGCAGATCGGCCTCGTGATTGCGCTTGGCGCGGCCATTCAGAAGATGTCGCCAGCCACCGCGGCGATCATGTTCCTCGTCTACTCGGCGCTCACCGGCTTCACGCTCTCGCTGATCGTCTTCACCTACACGGCGGGAACGATCACGGCGGCCTTTGCCACGACGGCTATCCTGTTCGCCGTCATGTCGGTCGTCGGCTTCACCACCAGCGCCGACCTCACCAAGTTCCGCACGCTGGCGATGTTCGCCCTGATCGGCCTGCTGATCGCGATGGTCGTCAATATCTTCCTGGCCAGCCCGATGATGGACATGGTCATCAGCTTCATCGGCGTCATCCTGTTCATCGGCCTGCTGGCGATGGACACCCAGCGCCTGAAGATCATGGCCGCTGCGCCTGAAGTTCAAACCGACCGCAACGTGGCCGCGCGCATCGCTATTCTCGGCGCGCTCAACCTGTACCTCGACGTCATCAACCTGTTCCTGTTCCTGCTGCGCCTGCTGGGTGGCAGCCGCCGCTAGCAGTCAGCACAGCCGAATCGACCGGGCGGCCCCCATCAAAAGGCCGCCCGCTTTCATTCTCTGCGGTTGGACGTGTTACCCGCATTTGCGGCTACGCATTATCCACACATCCTGAGGGAGACGTACGTGATGTTGTAGGGACGCGCTACAGCGCGTCCCTCGACTTTGGCAGTTTGAGAGAGCCGGGTGTCAGAAGGACAGTCGGAATTGGAGCGGGAACAACGGATGGAGGGGTTGGAAACGGCTACGCAGCGGCGGCAGCAAAGACCGCGTTGCGCAGCGCCCGTAGAAGCGCCTCTTTTTCTCCCCAGTCAGCCGGGGTCAGGGCGGAAAGGGCATGAAATTCGCTGACCTGCCAGAAGGCGGTGCGGTAGGAACGCCACAGGGTATTCAGCGACCAGCGGCCGGAACCGTGCCACCATGCCGTCGGAACGGTGCGTGACCGGGTCAAGCCAAAGGTCCGGTAACCCGCCAGCACCAGGATGGCGTAGACCCATGCCGACCACTGGACGGAGGCGACGGCGCTGTAGGGGTTGAAGCACTGTTTCTGGCCCAGGCCGAAGTTGGATTTGAGTTCGCGGTGGCAGACTTCCAGTTCCCAGCGTTGCCACGCCCAGAACAGCAGCGTTTCGACCGGGAAGGGCAGTTGCCAGGTTCCGTCGGCGCTTTTCCGGGCATTGACCAGAAATGGCAATGGGTCGCGCCGGGTACGGCTGTTGTCTTTGCCGCGCACCACCACCAGCATCAGGGGACAGTGCGGCGCGCCGCGGCGCAGGAAGGGACCGCGCACTTTCACCTGCAGATGACGGTCCCGCCCCCGCACCTGGAGCGTCAGTTCGCGCCACCCCTTCCGTTCGCGCCAGACGTCCTGCGGCGTGGGCGCCCGGACACCGTAGAGCCGCCGCCGCCCCCGGCCTCCGCTTGGCGCTGGTGGCAACTCGTACAGCGCGCGGTTTGCCGCGCTGCGCGCCAGCAGGAAAGTGCACTCCGGCAGCGACTGCCACAGCGTGAGTTCATCGTAGCGGCCGTCGCCGACGGCAAGGACCTCTTGCCTGTCCCGCTGCTGGCTCTTCAGCTGCCCGCGCAACTCCAGCAGGAAGTCCACCGCCGCCTCGCCTTCCGTACAGGATGCGGTCACCTGCCGCGTCGTGCGCTCCGTGAACGCCGGTTGAAACCAGACCGGAACTGCCCGGCTGTAGCCCGTTTCCGCTGGCACCAGCCAACTTCCGTGGCTCCAGCGCTGCGCCTTGTGAATGCCCGGGCGAAATGCCGGATTGCGCGGATTGCGCGCCCAGCCACAGCCCTCAAGCTTTCCACTTGTCCGCGGCGTGTGCGTGGCATCTACGCCCACCACATACAACTCATCCGGCTTCACTTCCTTCAGCGTTTCCCCGATCAGCACCGTCCGCACCCGCTCGGCCCGGAAACGCCGCTGGCTGAACACCCGGTACGCGGCGCTCCAGTCCACTTCCGTTTGTCCCAGGCACATCAGCAACTGGCTCACCGTATGCCGCGCGAACACGAATATTTCCGCCAGTACCAGTCCGACCACCCGCCGGTACGTCCGCTCCTGTGCAAACGCGCCCCGATGCGCTTCCAGCAACCCAAACAGATTCTTGAGCAACGCTGCGTTCTGTGCCATAGTCGTCATGAAAGACCTCCTGTCGGCTTTTGTGTCGTAAACTCAAGCCTGACCGAAGGTCTTTCTTTTTGCCAATAGTGCCAAAGTCGAGGGACG
>JAEURB010000195.1 GCA_016788435.1 Anaerolineae bacterium
CCGATGATCCGTCTGCGCTGACGGCGGCGCTCGACAAGTACAAGGAGGGACTGGGTAAAGAAGTCGTTCGTAAAATCGAGCGCTATTCAACGCTGGTGGCCCAGCAAACGCTGCTCCAGTCGGCGCTGGAGGGCCTCGGCAGGAGCCGGCATCGCGCCGCTGTCGAAGCACGCCTGCGCCACGTGAATGGACAGGTGGCCGTGCTGAACGCCGAAATCGGGTTGTTCATGCGCGTTTGGTTGAGCATGCTGGTGGCCGGAGATGACGATTTACGCTCGGCGCTGACCAAGGCTGGCGTCGAAACCGATGACGACCCGCTGCTCATGATGGCACTGCAACTGGGCGGGCGCGCGACCAGCTTGAGCGAGGATGATGTGCGGCAGCGGAAGCACGCCCTGACGAGCAGCCAACTGTTCGGTGCCTTAACCGGCGGTGACCTCGAAGACGTGGCCCTGATGCTCGACCAGCGGGTGTGTGTGGTGGACGAGACCATCCTGCGCTACGACCAGCCGGGCGATGCGATTTACCTGGTCGCTTCCGGGCGATTCTGCCGGCGGATTCCTCGCGCTGAAGGGCAGTTCGTGCCGATGGGAGATGTCTATCCCGGCGAAACTTTCGGGCTGACTGGCGTTCTGGGCGATGGTGAAGCGACCGCGGATGTCGTGTGCGCCGAGCCGGGCATCATCTATTCCATGGATCGGGTGAACCTGTTGGGCTTGGTGCACGGAAACCCGGAAATCGCGCTCACACTGCTCAACTATCTGGCCGTGCGCGTGCAGGAATGGGGCGACCTGATTCAGCAGTTGGCCCTGCCACCGCTGGTTGATGAGACCGTGAGCCGCCCGGCCTGAAAACGCGCGCCTTCATTCGCCTGGCGGCGTTTCGGGCGTGTCTTCGAACGCGCTGGACAGCATGGACGACATCAAACCCGACACGAAACTGACTGCGCTGACGGCACGGTGATAGTTCATGTTGGTCGGCCCGACTACGCCCACCGCACCAGTCGCTTGGCCGGAAATGCCATAACGGCTGAAGACCAGTGAAAGCTGATTCAGTTCATCCCAGCGCCCGTTGCCGGCGATGAGTACCTGTACTTCGTTGATCAGCGGGGAGAGCAGTTCGGCCAGGATGGTATTGAGCAGTGCGCGTTCCTCGACCACACGAACGATCTGCTGCGCGCCTTCGCTGCGCGGGAAGGCGCCGATCACATCGCTCAGGCCCTCGCGGTAGACGAGGCGTACATGTGACGAATCGGCGCGATCCATCACATCGGCGGCCAGTTCGATGATTTCGCGTTCGAGCAGCCGAAGCTGCACGCTGCGGCCACGCAGGTCATTTGAGCTGAGATCGAGGGCAATGGCATTGATGCGCGCCGCCGCTTCCGACAAACCAGCCTGCGGTGTGGGGTCAGCCAGCGTCAGCATCTGCTGATGCACCGAGCCCTGATGCAGCACCAGCACCATCAGCACCAGCCGCCCCTGAATCGAGATCAGTTCGAGGTGTTTGAAGCGGCTGGTTTCGGCTACCGGCGGGGTAACGACGGCGGCGCTTTGCACGGTGCGCGCCAGAATAGTGGCCGCCTGGCTCATCCACTGCTCGGTGGCCAGCGGCTGCGTTTGCAGCTTCTCGGCGATGCGCGATTCCTCCGCGCTGGTCAGGCCCTTCTCGCCCAGCAGATGCTTGACGAAGTAGCGATAGCCGGCTTCGGTAGGAATGCGCCCGGCCGACGTATGCGGCTGCGCGATCAGGCCAAGCTCCTCCAACTGCGACATTTCGTTGCGGATGGTGGCTGAACTGACCGACAGACCTTCCTGCTCGACGAGTAGTTTCGAGCTGACCGGTTCGGGAGATTGCGAGTAGGCGCGGATGATGCGGGTGAGGATGTCCTCTTGCCGCCGCGTAAGATTGACGGATTGTGTGTCGTCTGAGTGGGGGAGCATAAGCCGAAAGCCGCACCCTTCGCCGCCGATTGGGCGGCGTGCTTGTGAATGTGCGAGTGGCGGTATAATAGCGTGCGGCGCTTTGGGCGTCAACGCGGAGCGGAGGAGACAGGCGCAGTGGGAAATCAGATGTTGGCAGTGACCATGCAGAGCTTCGAAAAGGATGTGCTCAAGTCGCCTGTGCCGGTCTTGGTGGATTTCTGGGCGGAATGGTGCGGCCCGTGCAAGATGCTGGACCCAATTGTCAATCAACTGGCGGGCGAATACGCGGGTAAGCTGCTCGTGGCCGCGCTGGATGCTGATGCCCACCCGGATGTGGTGATGAACTATGGGGTGATGGGCCTGCCGACGCTGATTCTATTCAAGAACGGCGAGCCGGTGGCGCGTATCACGGGCTACCAGCCGAAAGATCGCATCGTCAAGCAGATTCAGCCGCATCTGAACTGAGTTCAGATTTCGGGCATGGTGAGGGCAGGCCAAACGGCCTGTCCTTTTTGATTCCAGCCTTCGGGACCGCGCTTCTTACTGCCCTTATACGCTGGTTGACAGGGCAAACAATTTGGCTTATATAATCATAATGTAATGTGAAAATCGTAAAGCATCTGAAAGTCGTTCTCCCCAAATCAGCGTGTTGATGGTGTTCCCCGTTTAGCCAGGAGAGGGGCCTTCCGGCGGCTCATTCGCCGTCGCCGGGCCGGCTTAGGTCTGATTGCCGCTCAGTCTGCACAAGAACAGCGCGATCAAGCGGGCGGTGAATTTTCGCACGAGAACCATTTCACCGAGGAGAGTCGCACATGACGACTAGTCGTGGCAAGGATCCAGCGCCCGGGCCAAAATCCAGCGGGGGCGGAGGCGGGGATGTGGTTGGCGATGGCGATCTGCGCGGTTCGCCCCGTATGGGGACGGCCGTCATTTCTGGCGCCACTTTCGCCAATAAGTCCGTGACGTATTACGACGTGAATGGCATGGCTATCGTCGAGGGCGATATTGCCCTCGGCGCGGTGAGCGATATCGAGCAGTCCACCGCCGCCGCGCGCGATGCTGTCAACGCCGACCCGATGATCGCCTTCAGCGTCGGCATCACTGGCAGCCAGTTTCGCTGGCCGAACTGCAAAGTTCCCTACGAGATTGACCCGGCGCTCCCCAATAAGCAGCGCGTGACCGACGCCATCGCGCACTGGGAAGCGAATACGCCGATCCGTTTCCCGCTGCGTACGCCGGCCAATCAGGGATCGTATCCCAACTATGTTCGCTTCACCGACGCCGGGGGCTGCTGGTCCATGGTCGGTATGCAGGGTAACCAGCAGACTATTTCGCTGGGGTCGGGGTGTTCGACGGGCAATGCCATCCACGAGATTGGCCACGCCGTGGGGTTGTGGCACGAGCAAAGCCGTGAAGACCGCGACCTGTTCGTGACCATCAACTGGCAGAATATTCAATCCGGCATGGCGGCGCAGTTCAATCAGCACATCACCGATGGTGACGATCTGGGCGCGTATGACTACGGCTCGATCATGCACTATCCGCGCACGGCCTTCTCGAAGAACGGGCAGGATACGATTGTGCCCACCAACCCGGCCGCCGTGATCGGCCAGCGCACCGGTCTGTCGGCGGGCGACATTGCGGGCGTCAAGCAGATGTACCCGAACTGCGGCATCGTCAAACTGCCATGGCGCGAGCCAGTGAAGAAAATCATTGACGAGCCGATCCCGTTCAAGAAGACGCGCGATGACGAGCGCTTCAAGAAGATTCGGGACGACCTGGTGGTCGCCAAGCCGCTGCGCGATATTGGCCCCATCAAGGGCGCGCGCGATGTCGTTGTCGTGGGGCCGAATCCGGTGATTCAGCCCGGTGTCAGGCTGCCGTTCAACCTGCTTACCCGCCACCATGCCGATTTGGCTCAGGCGTATGGGGAAGAGGCGGCTGCAGCAAGTCAATACGCGGCCGAAATCGAGCAGCAAATCCTCGACCTCGATGCGGCCATTGCCGAGGCTGTGGCCAACTCCGCGCAGGCACAGGCGGATATCGCGCGGATGCAGCAATCGCGTGACGAATTGGCCGCCGTGTACCAGCAGTTGATGGGCGGCGGCGGGTGATCCTGATTCTGTCGCACCCGGCCGATGATCATGCCAACGGGGTGCTTGCGCGGCTGGCCCGCCGGAAGCACCCCGCCACGCTGCTCGATTCGTCCGATTTTCCGGCCCGCGCGTCGCTCACCCAGTACTTTACGGAGGGCGGAGCGCGAGTTATCTACACATCTGCAGGCAAACAGGTTGATCTCACGGATTGCCATGCCGCCTGGTGGCGGCGGCCGCTGCCCTATACGCTGCACGACGGCATGGATCCCGACGCCACCTCGTTTACCTATACCGAATGCCACGAAGCCTTTGGCGGCGCGCTGGCGCTGCTGAAGACCGCCTGGGTCAACCCGCCCCACCTGGACGAACGCGCCCACCACAAACCACTGCAACTGGCCACGGCCGCCGAGGTGGGGCTGTGTGTGCCGCGCACGCTGATCACCAATGATCCGGACGATGCCCGGCAATTCATCGCTGAACTTGGCATGACGCGAACGATTTTCAAGACCTTTCTGGCCAGCGAGCAGCATTGGCGCGAAACGCGGCTGCTGCGTGAAGACGAGATGGCGCAGCTCGACTCCGTCAGCCTTGCGCCGGTTATTTTTCAGGAGTACGTCGCGGCCGAGGCCGATATCCGCGTGACGGTGACCGGAGACCGGATGTTTGCCACGGCCATCCGTCCCGGCCCCGATAGTTATGCGATAGACTTTCGCATGGATATGGTCGCAGCGGCGTTCGAGCCAACCCGCCTGCCCGATGATGTGGCGGGTAAACTGCGGGCGCTGATGCAGTCGCTGGGGCTGGTATATGGCGCGGCCGATTTCCGGCGCACACCGGACGGGAATCACGTCTTCCTTGAGGTCAACCCGGCCGGAGAGTGGCTGTTCGTTGAGGAACGAACCGGGCAGCCCATCACCGAGGCCATGGCCGATTTGCTCATCAGGCTGGACAACCGTCAGCGAGGGAAACTGGATGCTGGAGACTGTGGTTGTGGAGGGTGAAATCCTGCTTCCGCCTGAGATGACGCCGGTCACGCCGGTATCCATTCGGGTGGAAGTCGAGGACATTTCACGGGCCGACATGCCGTCAGAGGTGGTTGGCCAGCAGTCCATCAGCACGCGGCAGTTACAGGGCGGCGCTGCGATCCCTTTCGAAATCGCAGTTCCGGCGAACGCAATCAACGAGCAGCGGCTCTATTCCGTGCGCGCGCACATCGCCATGAGCGACAGCGGGGAGATCGAGCGCGGTGACTACATCACGATGCAGAGTTATCCGGTACTCACGCGGGGCTATGGCCACCGCGTGACGATTGCGGTGCGCCGGGTCTAGAGTACGCAGCACGCACGGGAAACAGG
>JAEURB010000201.1 GCA_016788435.1 Anaerolineae bacterium
GGCCAGCTTGCCGCCGAGAACAGCTGAGGCTTTGAATAACGCAGCGGTCTTACGAGCGATGATCTGATAGTAGACTTCGCGGGTGAAGTGATTGTCTTTGACGGCGGCGGCCTGAAGGGTTTCGCCTTCGACGAGGGCGACGGTGGCATCCGCCAGCACGATGTTGAGGTCTTTGTAAGGAGCCATCAACTCGTAGACTTTGGTGAAGAGGAAGTCGCCGGTCAAGAGGGCAAAGGTGCGGCCCCACTTGGCGTTTACCGAGGGGCGCCCCCGGCGGACAACGCCATGATCGTTGATGTCGTCATGCACCACGCTGGCGGTATGAACAAGTTCAACGGCGGCGGCGAGAGGAACGGCTTGTTCCAGATGGGTTCCGCCGCAGGCTTCGTAGGCCAGAAGAAGCAAGCGCGGACGCACCCGTTTGCCACCCGCCGCGAGAATATGATGACTGGCTTCCTGGAGGATTTTGACGTCGGAGTGAACCACCTCGAACATCCGGGTTTCTACCAGGTGCATCGCATCATTGGCTGTCATGCTGGCTCACCTCGCCATCCAATCATCCGTTTGTGACGTTCAGAACAAACTAAATCTAGTATACATTGGCCGTCTAACCAAGTCAACGAAGCCGATTGATTTCACATAAGACACTCAGTTTGCCGCCAGGACACGCGCACCTTTCGGGGATACGCGGCTGCTGCGGGCAACACACGAAATCTGGGCAATATCATAGACGGACTGCATGGCTGAGGCGGCAGCACGCGCGCGCGGTTCGGAGTCGCAGATGGCACACAGAGTCGGCCCTGCCCCGCTGATGACAACGGCGAGCGCACCCGCCCGCTTAGCGGCGACGCGCACCTCGGCCAGCATCGGCATGAGATGGGCGCGGGCGGGTTCAATGATGCCATCGCTTTCCATCGCCTGGGCCATGGTTTCCACGTCGTCGCGATAGATGGCGTCAATGAGGCGGGCAACGGCCGCGGTCTGGCGCACCATGTCCCGGAGGGGTACGGTGGCAGGAAGCACAGACCGGGCCATGGCCGTCGGCACGGCGATATCGGGCGTGACCATCGCCAAATGGAGGGCGGTAGGTATGGGCATCCGGCGGATGCGGGTCGATTCGATGCCGCTGACGAGGGTGATGCCACCGAACAGGCACGGCCCGACATTATCGGCGTGATAGCCGCTGACGGCGGCTTCGCCATCGAGCGCGGCGGGGAGCAACTGCTCGGTGGTGAGTGGGTAGCCGAGAATGGCATTGACGGCTACAGCGGCAGCCACAGCACTGGCCGCGCTGCTGCCAAGTCCACTCGCGAGCGGGAGGCGCTTGAACAGGGTGAGACGCACGCCACGATCCGCACCGAGCAAACGCAAGACGCTGGCGGCGGCGACGCCAGCCGTGTTCCTGGTGGGATCATGAGTCAACTGGCCGTCATCACCTTCGATGCCAGCAATTTCGACGCCGGGTGTATCCGTGATTTCGGCGCGGACGATATCGCCGGGTTCTTCGAGCGCCAAACCTAAAATATCGAACCCCACGCCGAGGTTCGCCATGGT
>JAEURB010000216.1 GCA_016788435.1 Anaerolineae bacterium
CAATGAGCGTGAACCCCATGCTGGCGAGGTCGCGGGCGATCTTGGTCACCGCGCCCCGGTCAAACGGATTGACGCTGATGAAGACCGTCCCCTCGCGCGGCAGGAACATCCCCGCCGCCATCTGCGCCTTGGCGAAAGCATGGCCGAACGACGAGGCGTGACCCATCACCTCGCCCGTCGAGCGCATTTCCGGGCCGAGCCGGGCATCCACGCCGGGGAACTTGCCGAACGGCAGCACCGCTTCCTTGACGAAGAAGCCATCCACCTTCGGGCTTTCCGGCATCCCCAGCGTCGAAAGCTTGCGCCCGGCGGCGATCATCGCGCCATAGCGAGCCAGCGGCTGGCCGGTCGCTTTGCTGACGAACGGCACCGTGCGGCTGGCACGCGGGTTGACCTCCAGCACATAGACGACTTCGTCCTTGATGGCGAACTGGATGTTGTACAGGCCCTTCACGCCCAGCGCCAGGCCGATGCGCTCGGTGTATTCGCGGATGATTTCGAGGTGGTACTGGCTGATCTTGTAAGGCGGCAGCACCGTCGCCGAATCGCCGCTGTGAATGCCCGCTTCCTCGATGTGCTGCATGATGCCGCCAATAGCGACCTGTTCGCCGTCGCACAGCGCGTCCACATCCACCTCGAAAGCGTCGTCAAGAAACTGGTCAATCAGCACCGGGTGCGGCCCCCAGGTGATGTGTTTCGTCAGCCACTCGCGCAGCATCTCCTCGTCGAAGACCAGCGCCATGCCGCGCCCGCCCAGCACATAGCTCGGCCGCACCAGCACCGGATAGCCGACGGTTTCGGCCGCCGCTGCTGCTTCCTCACTGCTGTAGACCATCGCGCCGGAAGGCTGCGGGATATCCAGTTCCTGCATCAGCGCGTGGAAGCGTTCACGGTCTTCGGCCAGGTCAATCGTCTCGACCGATGTACCCCAGATCGGCGCACTTGCTTCGGCCAGCCGGTGCGCGATGTTGAGCGGGGTTTGACCGCCGAACTGCACCAGCACGCCATCCGGCCGCTCGTTGTCAATGATGTTCAGCACGTCTTCGGCCGTCAGCGGCTCAAAGTACAAACGGTCGGCCGTGTCATAGTCCGTGCTCACCGTCTCCGGGTTGCAGTTGACCATGATCGTTTCGTAGCCGAGGCCCTTGAGCGCGAAACAGGCATGGACGCAGCAGTAATCGAACTCGATGCCCTGCCCGATTCGGTTTGGGCCTCCGCCGAGGATGATCACCTTTTTCGCGTCGGTGCGCTCAGTTTCGTCGCCCGGCTCGTAGGTCGAATACAGATACGGCGTGTGCGCCTCGAACTCGGCCGCGCACGTATCCACCCGGTAGTAGGATGGCACGACGCCGCGCGTGATCCGCCGCGCCCGCACTTCCTGTTCCTTCGCGCCAAGCAATTCGGCCAACTGTACATCACTGAAGCCCGCCCGCTTGAGCTTCCACAGTTCGTCGGCGCTCAGGTGCGCCAGCATCCGCCCGCGCACGCTGGCCGTCAGTTCGATCAGGTCGGCCATCTGCTGCACGAACCAGCGGTCGAAGCCGCTCGATTCGGCCACCTGATCCACCGTCATGCCGTCGCGCAGCGCGCCCGCCGTCTGGAAAAGCCGTTGAGCGGTCGGCACGCGCAGAACTTCAGGCGGGCCGTCAGGCGCGCGGTCGCCAAATCCGGCGATGGCGATGTCGAGCGAGCGGATGCCCTTCTGTAGCGCTTCCGTAAAGGTGCGACCAATCGCCATCACTTCGCCAATCGCTTTCATCTGCGGGCCGAGCGTCGCATCCGCGCCTGGGAACTTGGCGAAATCCCAGCGCGGAATCTTGACCACCACGTAATCGAGCGACGGCTCGAAGCTGGCCGGCGTCACCCGCGTGATGTCGTTCGGAATCTCGTCCAGCCGGTAGCCGACGGCCAACAGCGCAGCGATCTTGGCAATCGGGAAGCCGGTCGCCTTGCTCGCCAGCGCCGACGAGCGCGACACGCGCGGGTTCATCTCAATCACGTAGACTTCGCCATCGGCCGGACTGACCGCAAACTGCACGTTCGCGCCGCCCGTCGCCAGTCCCACGCGATCCAGCACCACCCGCGCCATATTCCGCAGCCGCTGAAGTTCCTTGTCGGTCAGCGTTTGAGCGGGCGCGACGGTTACGCTGTCGCCGGTGTGCACGCCCATCGCGTCGAGGTTCTCAATTGAGCACACGACCACGAAGTTGCCGCTGGTATCGCGCATGACTTCGAGTTCGTACTCTTTCCAGCCAAGCACGCTCATCTCGATCAGCACTTCGCCGACCGGGCTGGCCTTGATGCCGCGCTCGGCCACGGCGCGCAGATCGGCCTCGTTGTAGGCCACGCCGCCGCCCGATCCGCCGAGCGTGAACGAGGGACGGATCAGCACCGGATAGCCGATGGATTCGGCGGCCTTCAGCGCGTCCTCGACCGTGCCGACGACTTCACCCTGCGGGCAGCGCAGCCCGACTTCCTGCATAGCGACCTTGAACAACTGGCGGTCTTCGGCCAGATCAATGCTCTCCAGCTTCGCGCCGATCAACTCGACGCCGTACTGCGCCAGCACGCCGCTTTCGGCCAACTCCTTGGCCAGATTGAGCGCCGTTTGCCCGCCGACCGTCGGCAGAAGCGCGTCCGGACGTTCGCGGGCGATGATGCGCTCGACGATCTCCGGCGTCAGCGGCTCGACATAGGTGGCATCGGCGAAATCGGGGTCAGTCATGATCGTCGCCGGGTTCGAGTTGACGAGCACGACGCGATAGCCCTGCGCGCGCAGCACTTTACACGCCTGCACGCCGGAGTAGTCGAACTCGCTGCCCTGCCCGATGACGATGGGGCCAGAGCCGATAATCAGAATGGTGTGAATATCAGTGCGCTTGGGCAAGTTAGGTGTTTCCTGCTGAGTGTGTCAGGCGCTATTGGCGTTCTACGGGTGAATCTGTAGGCTCTCGCGCGCAATCCCATCGCTCGCCGCGCACGTAGATGGCGACGGGCCGGTCCCACTTGCCGGTCTCGAAGGCTATCTCTTCCCCTTCGACGACCAGCACCATCGGAGGATCGTATTTCTTGTAGAAGTCCGGAGGATCAAGTTCCGGGTCAATTGGTCTGTAGCCGCTCGTCTCCCGCGCGAACTCATCGGCTTCCTGCTCAGTAGCAACGGACCGGATCCAGTCAATGTCAAAGCCGACTTTGAGTTCCACACACATGTACGTCACTTCGGCCTCCCTTTCCTATTTAACCTCTCTGCCCCTTCACCCTTCCCACGAACTCATCAAACAGGTACAGCGAGTCGTGTGGGCCGGGGGACGCTTCCGGGTGGTACTGCACGCTGAACGCGCCCAGTTCCACGTGGCGCAGACCCTCAATCGTCTGGTCGTTCAGATTGATGTGCGTCACTTCCGCACCGTGCAGGTCGCTGCCAGCCGCCACCGCGAAGCCGTGGTTGTGCGCGCTGATTTCAACGACGCCCGTCAGCAGGTTCTTGACCGGCTGGTTGCCGCCCCGGTGGCCGAAGCGCATTTTCTCGGTCGTGCCGCCCAGCGCCAGCGCCAGAATCTGGTGGCCGAGGCAGATACCGAAGATCGGTACTTTGCCCAGCAGTTCCCGCGTGCTGTCAATCATCCCGGTCACGGCGGCGGGGTCGCCCGGGCCGTTGCTCAGGAATACACCCGCCGGATTCATGCCCAGCACATCGGCGGCAGTCGTGGATGCCGGTACTATGACTACACGCAAGCCTCGGTCGGTCATCATCCGCAGGATGTTGCGCTTGATGCCCGTATCGTAGGCGACGACCAGCGGCCCCTGCGCGTCAAAACCATGCGAGCGATACCAGGCCGGGTCGCTAGTTTCCGTCCATGCATAGGCCTCGGCGCAGGTCACGTCATCCACCAGGTTCGCGCCGCTCATATCCGGTGCGCTGCGCGCCAGTTCGACCAGCCCCGCAGTGTCCAGAGCCGCCTCGCCGTGCGCGACCGCCGCCCGCATCACTCCGCGCGTTCGCAGGTGGCGCACCAACTGGCGCGTCGGAATCTCGCTCACGCCGATCACGCCCTGTTCGCGCAAGTAGCCGTCGAGGTCGCGCTGACTGCGCCAGTTGCTGACCAGCGGCGACAGTGACCTCACAACGAAGCCAGACACCCATACGCGGCCGCTTTCGGTGTCCTCCGCCGTGATGCCCGTATTGCCAACGTGCGGCACGGTCATCGTCACGATCTGCCGGTAGTAGCTGGGGTCGGTCAGGATTTCCTGATAGCCGGTCATCGAGGTATTGAAAACCGCCTCGCCGGTTTGGACTCCCGTTGCGCCAAAGCCCGTTCCGGTGTAAACCGTCCCGTCTTCGAGCGCGAGCGCCGCAGGAGAAAAATCAGACATGCGTTAGCTCCGGTAGTGGCCGTTGATGGACACGTAATCGTGGCTGAGATCGCAGGTGTAAATCGTCGCCCCGCCGCTGCCAGCCGCGCAGTCCAGCGCGATAGCGATCTCCGCGCCCTTCATGATGGCCGTCGCCTCTTCTTCGCTGTAATCGGCGGGCAGCCCGGCGCTGAACAGGCACAGCGGCGCGGTCGAATCCGGGCCATGCACCCACAGCGTCATGCGGCTCGGGTCCACCGGCACGCCCGCGCGCCCGGCCGCCGCGATGATGCGCCCCCAGTTGGCATCGCCGCCATAGAGCGCCGTCTTGACCAGCGGAGAGGTCGCAATCGTATGGGCGATCTGATGGGCCGCGTTGTCGTTCGGCGCGCCGATAATCTCGACCTGCACGAACTTGGTCGCGCCTTCGCCGTCGCGGGCGATCTGGCGGGCCAGCGAGTCGCACACCTCGCGCAGCGCGTTGGTGAAGGCGGTCACATCCGGCTCGAAACCGCTTGCGCCGTTCGCCAGCAGCAGCACCGTGTCGTTGGTGCTCATATCGCCATCCACGACCACCCGGTTGAAGGTCGTCCCCACGGCCGCGCGCAGGGCCGCATCAAGTGCCTCGGGCGGCAGCGCCGCATCGGTCACCACCGTGCTCAGCATGGTCGCCATATTCGGCGCGATCATGCCCGCGCCCTTGGCGATGCCTGCGATGGTGAACGTTCCGCCCGCCGCCTGCGCCGTCACGCTGGCCGACTTGGGCCGCGTGTCGGTCGTCATGATCGCCCGCGCGGCCGCCGCCCAATCTTGCCCAAGCGCGCCGGAGGCCAGTTCAACCCCGCGCGCGATTTTCTCCATCGGCAGGTGCGTGCCAATCACGCCGGTGGACATCACCAGCACGGCTTCGGGGGCCACCTTAAGCGCGTCCGCCGTCAGTTTCGCCATTACGCGGGCGTTCGCCAACCCTGCCTCACCCGTGCAGGCGTTGGCGCACTTGGTATTGATGGCGACCGCGCGAATAGCCCCCGCGTGGTCGGCCAGCGTTTCGCGGTCGAGCAGCACCGGCGCAGCCTTGGCGAGGTTGGTGGTGAAGACGCCCGCCGCAGCGCATGGCCGGTCACTCACCATCAGCGCAAAGTCGAGCGCGGCCGTCCCCTTCAGGCCCGCGCACACACCCGCCACGCTGAAGCCCTTGACGCCGGAAATCGCGTCATGCACCGTCATTGCGCCGCCCCCATCTCCGCCAGAATCGCGGTCAGCTTGTTGACGAGACTGTCCACATCGGCCTTGTGCGCCACCAGCGGCGGCACAAAGCGGATAACACGCGGCCCGGCGTTGACCATCAGCAGGCCGTGGTCGTAACCCATCTGGATGGCCGGGGCGACGTCCACCGTCAGCTCCAGCCCGATCATCAGGCCGCGGCCGCGCACATCGGCGATCAGCGGGCTGTTGATCTCCTGCAAGCGTTCCCTGAGATACGCGCCGGTTTCCTGCACGTCAGCGAGGAACTCAGGCTGGCTGATGCGCTCGACGACGTAGCGGGCGACGCTGGTCACCAGCGGGCCGCCGCCGAAGGTCGTGCCATGGTCGCCCGCATGAATGTGCGAAGCGACGGCTTCGGTGGTCAGAATCGCGCCAATCGGCAGGCCGCCCGCCAGTGGCTTGGCCAGCGTCATGATATCGGGCGTGACTCCCGCCTGTTCGTGCGCCCACAGCGTGCCCGTTCGCCCCATCCCGCACTGGATTTCGTCGAACACCAGCAGCGCGCCACGCTCATCGCACAACTGGCGCAGGCCGCGCAGAAAGTCATCTGATGCGGCGTGAATGCCCCCCTCGCCCTGCACCGGCTCGATGAACACCGCGGCCGTCTTTTCGGTGATGTGCACAGCCGCGCTGTCGAGATCGTTGAACTCGGCCAGCACCGCGTTCGGCATCAACGGGCGAAACGGAGCTTGATAGGCTTCTTTTGGCGTCAGCGCCAGCGAACCCATCGTTCGGCCGTGGAAGGCGTGGCTGAAGCTGACGATCCCCGTGCGTTCGGTCTCGCCCCGGTCGAAGGCCACCTTGCGCGCCAGCTTGATCGCGCCCTCGTTGGCCTCGGTGCCGCTGTTGGCGAAAAAGACGCGGTCGGCAAACGACTTCTCGCACAGTAGCGCGGCCAGTTCGGCTTGCGGCGCGGTGTAGTACAGGTTGCTGGTGTGGATCAGCCCTGCGGCGGCGCGCTGAATGACGGCTATCAATCCCGGGTCGCCATAGCCGAGCGCGTTGACGGCGATGCCCGCCACCCAGTCGGCATAGCCCTTGCCATCCGCGTCGTAGAGGGTCATGCCTTCGCCGCGCACCAGCACGAATGGCGGGCGCTTGTACGACTGCACAACATGCTCATTTTCCAGCCCAATAATCTGCTCTGTGTTCATCGTTCGCTCCACCGCTGCGTCCATGTGCCCTCCACGAAAAGAAGTTGAAAGTTCAACGTTGAAGGTTGAAAGAAGGAGAATGGCTATGTCGTATAAGCTCCGGCGTCATTTTTGCACCTCCGACTTTCAACTTTGAACTTTCAACTTTCAACTTCTTTTCCAAACGCCGTCCCCGTACCAGCCGCCAGCCCCGCCAGGTTCGTAATGACCACCTCGCGCACGCCGGCCTTAAGCGCGCCAAGCGCGGTCCGCACCTTCGGGATCATGCCGCCAGTGATCACACTCCGCGCAATGAGGTCATCCGTTTGCACTGGGCCGAGGTGCGGCACGAGCACACCATCGGCCAGCACGCCCGGCACGTTCGACAAAAACACCAGTCGCGCAGCGCCAAGTGCCGCCGCAAGCGCGCCCGCCACATGGTCGGCATTGACGTTGTAGTTCGTACCCTCCCCCACACAGACCGGCGCAATCACCGGCGTCACCCCTGCGTCGAGCAGTGGACGAAGGGCGGCCGGGTTCACCGCCTCGATCTCGCCAGTGAACTGCATGTCTACGGTTGGGTGCGGCATCCTGTGCGCCCGCACCAGCCCGCGATCCACCCCACTCAGCCCTTGCGCGTCCACCCTCGCTTCGAGCAATGTACGCACTACGCGCTTGTTGATCACGCCGCATAGCGCCATCTCAACCACCGCCAGCGATGCCGCGTCGGTCACACGCAGGCCATCCACGGTGCGCGGCTCGATTCCCAGCTGTGTTTGCAGCGCCGTGATCTCCTTGCCGCCGCCATGCACGATGACCGCCCGTGAGGGGAGCGCACGCACGACCTGTGCCAGTCCCGACAGAGTTGCCGGGTCGTCCAGTTCATGCCCGCTGATCTTGATGACGACGATTTCGCTCATCCCGTTTCCCACTTTTCCCTCATCCCCATACTCCATCCTCCCTCATAGAAAAGGGCGAACGGCCCGCAAATCGGGCACAATTTCCCTCTCCCTCTGGGAGAGGGATTAAGGGTGAGGGCCTACAGCAGCCCCGCCGTCTCCGGCAAGCCGAACATCAGGTTGAAACACTGCACCGCCTGCGACGACGCGCCTTTGCGCAGATTGTCGGTCACGCTGGTGATGTGCAGCAGGTCGGGCAGAACGGGCGTCAGGCTGATGACCGCGCCATTCTTCTTCACCACATGTTTGAGCGTCGCCTGCTGGCCCGCCGGCAGCACCTGCACCAGCGGTTCATGCTGGTAGCATTCCTCATACAGAGCCTGCGCCTCGCTCGAAGAGAACGACGACGCCAGATTGACATAGATGCTCGCCATCAGCCCCCGATCAACCGGCAGCAGATGCGGCGTGAAGACCAACGTTCCAGCGCGCGGATCGAGCTTGCGAATTTCCTGCTCGATTTCGCCGACATGCCTGTGCGAACGGCCGGGGCTGTATGGGTAGAAATTGCCGTACACTTCGGCGAACATCAGGTGTGGCTTCGGGTCGCGCCCTGCGCCGGACACGCCGGACTTGGCATCCACGATAATCGGGCGCCCGGCTTCGAGCGCGCCAGCCCGCAGCAGCGGGTACAGTCCCAGCAGCGTCGTCGTGGGATAGCAGCCCGGCGCGGCCACCATGCGCGCGCCCGCCAGCCGGTCACGGTAGATCTCCGGCAGGCCGTAGGGCGACTCCAGCAGTTCCGGGTGTGGGTGCGTGTGGCCATACCATTGCTCGTAAGATTCCGGCGTATCGAGGCGCAAATCAGCCGACAGGTCAATCACGTACGCGCCCGCCTCGGCCGAACGAGCCGCCATCCGCGCCGAAACACCGTGCGGCAGCGCCAGAAAGACTGCGTCCGTTTGACTGGGGTCGGCCTCCTCGCTCGGTAAGTAGCGCAGGCTCGTACCAGGCACTGGCTGCCCGGCAAACGTATTCGAGGTCGCAAACACCAACTCGACCGACGGGTGAATGGCCAGCAGTTCCACCAGGTCCTGCCCCGCGTAACCCGACGCCCCGTAGACGCCTGCCTTCAGCCGTTGTGCAGTCATGTCTATCCTCTCAAACTTGTCATTGCCCGTTGAGGGATGAAAGAAACATTCCAGTGTGCGCCGGTCATCGGACTCTCATCCTCCTTACCCGGCCGTCTCATAAAACCTTACTATCGTGGACGTCGCACTTTCACCATTCAACCTGAATGAAAAATCCCCTGCCTCAAGCTGGTCGAGGTCAGGGGATTGGCGTTGGTTCAACCGCGAAGCGCGGGCAGTTAACGCACCAATTCCGCCAGAACCCGATTGGGCTGGCTACGGCGGCTGCGGCGGCGCATCGTTTCGGCGATCATGCTGTGCAGGATAACTCAATTACGCTCAATTCGAAAGCTACGCGCATTGTACTTTTCGGCTCCGCCGGAGTCAACAGACCACCAGTTGCTTGACAAGCTACGTTAAACGCCTTAGGCTTACCGATTGCCAGTAGGCTGAATTGATGCAGATCGCAGACGGCGACCTTCGCCGTCTGTGTTTTTCGGAATCAGCGGCGCTTGACCGCCGGATTCCCCACGACGGCCCACAGGGACCGTAAGACAAACGGATACGACGCGCATCCTGTGTACAAGTAGCAGGATGATACGGGGAAGTGTTATGCTCACAGTCATGATCACGAAAGACGAACTTCGCAAGCAGATCCTCGAGCGCGCGCGCGACCAGGGCGGGATCACTTACGACGACATCCTGTCCGTCGTTCCAAATGCCGAGGGTGACCTGACGCTGGTAGAGGACATCATGGATGACCTGCTCGACGCTGGCGTCGAGGTCACCATGTACCAGGCGATCAATCTGCCCGCGCCCCACGATCTCGATGCACAAACGGCCAATGAAACCGAGTGGCTGGCCGATGAAGAGGCCGAATACGCCGCCTTCATTGATAACGACCTGATTGACGACGCCGGCTACCAGCAGGCGCTCGACAGCGATGACGTGGTCGGCCTGTATCTGAAGGAAGCTGGCCGCGTGCCGCTTCTCACCGCCGCCGAGGAAGTTTCGCTGGCCAAGCGGATGGAGCGCGCCGCGCTGGCGCAGACTGAGCTTGACACGCTGGATGCCGAGCTCCCGCGTAAGGAGCGCACGGATCGAGCCTTCATCGCGCAACAGCAGCTGGACGAGCTTGGCCATCAGCTTCCCCGGGATGATGTCTACACCCTGCAGGAGTGGGCTGAAGAGGGTGACCGGATCGATGATCTCGAACGGTTAGTAGGCGATGGTGAACTGGCCCAGGAGCATCTCGTGCGCGCCAATGCGCGGCTCGTTATCAGCGTCGCCAAAAAGTACATCGGCCGTGGCGTCCCCTTCCTCGACCTGATTCAGGAAGGCAACATCGGCCTGATGCGCGCCACCAACAAGTTTGACTACCTGCGTGGTCATAAGTTCAGCACCTACGCCACGTGGTGGATTCGCCAGGCGGTATCGCGCGCCGTCGCTGACCAGGGGCGCACGATTCGCGTGCCGGTTCATATGGGTGATCAACTCAACCGGATGCGCCGTATCCAGCTTCAATTGACGCAGGAACTCGGCCGCGACCCGCTGATTGACGAGTTGGCCGTCGGCATGGAAACCACGCCGGACAAGATCGAGAACCTGCTCGAAATTGCCCGCCGTCCGGTGAGCCTGGAAACCCCGATTGACGAGGACGGCGATTCGACCTTTGGCGATTTCGTCGAGGACGTGAACAGCCCCGCCCCCGCCGAAGAAGTGGCGACCAACCTGCTGCACGAGCAGTTGAAGACCGCGCTTGACCGCTTGCCCACCCGCGAAGCGCAGATCCTGCGCCTGCGCTACGGGCTGGAAGATGGCCGCGTGTACACGCTCGAAGAAGTGGGCCAGGCCATTGGCGTCACCCGCGAGCGCGTGCGTCAACTGGAAGCTCAGGCCCTCAACCGCCTGCGCCAGTCGTCGGCTCACGTTATCCTGCGCGACTATCTGTACGACTAGGAGCGGCTGCCCCGATGCGAGCAACGAGTTCACGCGGCTGGATGCTGATTGCGCTCGTCCTCACTGTGCTGGGGATCATCCTGCTGCTCCAGAACTTCCTGCTGATCGGTGGAACTAACCTGCTCATGTTCTGGCCGCTGCTGTTGGCAGCGGCTGGATTCGTGATCCTGCTGCGGGGTGACCTCCTCGCCACATCCGGCAAGAGTTTCGGCATCACGCGCGGCAGCGTCGTTTCCGGCACGCTCGAAGTGAGCGCCGGCGTCGTGGACGTGCGCGGCCACGCCCTTGGCAAAGAGGGCCGCCTGATCGCAGGCCAGTTTGCTGCAGGCGCACGCCCATCGCTGAGCGTTGACGACAATCACGCCCGGCTGCGCTTTGACCGCGCTGCTGCGCCTCTGCTTGCCTGGGGTGACTGGGATTTGGCACTGGCGCGTGACTTGCCGTGGGAAGTTCGTATCTCGAGCTGGCTCGGCACGGTCGAGCTCGATCTCGACGGCCTGATCATCCAGCGCGGCCAGATTGGCACTGGCTTCGGCGACATCCGCCTTACTTGCCCACAGGAAGCCTTCGAACCGGTTCGGGCGCAATCCACGCTGGGCACGATCCGGCTGGAAGCGCCGCCCGGCGTAAATGCTCACGTCTACGTCACCGGTTCCCGCGTGTTTCGTACTCGTGTGGATACCGCCCGCTACGAAGTCATCGCGCCGAACGTCTATGCCACACGAGACGCCGATCCCGACGCCCCCGTGACCGAGTTTCACCTCAGCGGCACGTTCGGCGACTGTTATCTGGCCTGATGCCCATGCCTGAATCGCCGCTGCGCATCCTCGTGCGCGATGGAACCGAGGACGATATTGCGGCTTGCCTCGCGCTCGATTCGCGCTATGAAACTGGCCATGTCCTGCAAGTCTATCTGCATGGCCACGAGTCGCAGGGCTGGAACATCAGCCTTCAGCGCGAACGTATGCCGCGCCCGGTCGAGCTTTCGCACCCCGTCCATCGTTCGCTCATCCGCCGTGCTCTGAAGCACGAGGACTGCTTCCTGGTTGCCGAGGGTCGCGACGACGAGAAGCCCGTGCTTGGCTGCCTCGTCCTCATCCCTGATTATGAACATGGCTTCGGCTTGATCCAGAGTCTGGTCGTCAGCGGCAGGGCGCGCCGCCAGCAGGTCGGGCTGCGTCTGCTCGCCGCCTCGCGCACGTGGGCCAAAGAGAAGGAACTCACCCGTTTGATGGCCGAAGTGCAAACCAAGAACGCCCCGGCCATCAGTTTTCTCGAAGCGGCCGGTTTCACGTTCTGTGGATTCAATGACCACTATTTCTCCGACGAGAGCATCGCGCTATTCTTCAGCATGCCGCTGAAGTAGGCGCGAAGGCCGCGGTCACCAAATCGTGATGGAACGTCAACTCCTCGGGTTGCTGCAGTTGATCAATGAGACGCTGGCTTCGGCCATCGTCATCGTCGCAACGTCGCTGCTGCTCTACAACCTCACGCGCAATCTGCGGGATCGCGTGGCGCGCACTTCATCCCTGCTGCTGGGCACGGTCACCATCGCCTACGTGGCCGACGCGCTGATCGCGCTCAATCCCAGCCCACCCATGCATATCGCCATTCTGCGCTTCCAGTGGATTGGCATTGCCTTCATGCCGGTCACTATGCTCCATCTCGCCGACGCGCTGCTGGCGACCACCGGCCTGCCCTCACGCGGGCGGCGGCGGCGAATCATCCGGCTGTTGTACCTCGTCAGCGCGGGGTTCCTCCTGCTCGCGGCGTTTAACGAACTGCTCGTCATCCCGGTGCAGGTCTTCTCGCCGTTCGAGAGCGACCGCATTACGATGAGCCTGCGCGCCGGCCCTCTGTTTCTCATCTACGTGCTGTACTTCGCCATCGTCACGCTGGCCGCCTTCCTGGTCGTCGGGCGCGCGCGCCGCCGTTGTCTCACGCGCAGCACACGACGGCGAATGGGCTATCTGCAATTCGCGATGCTCACCCCGGCCATCGGTATCTTCCCCTTCTCGCTCCTGCTTGGTTTCGGACAGGAGTTCAGCATTATCGGGTTGGCGCTCGTCAATCTCGCCAACATCTTCGTCATCCTGATGCTGGCCTTCCTTGCCTATCCATTGGCATTCTTCGGTTCCCGCGTGCCAGACAGGGTGGTAAAAAGCGATCTGCTGCGCTTCTTCCTGCGCGGTCCCGTCACCGGCGTGCTGGCGCTGGTGACGATTCTGGCCACCGATACCGGGTCGCGGATTCTCGGCATCCCATCCAACGACTTCATGCCGTTTGCTGTTGTCATGGTTGTGCTGCTCTGGCAGTGGTTCGTAGCCGTTTCGCTGCCCTTCCTCGAAAAGTGGCTGATCTATCAGGGTGAGGACTCTGAGGCGCTGCTCAACGTGCAGCGCCTTTCCGACCGGCTGCTGACGCGAATCGACTTGATTCAACTGCTCGAAGCGACGCTTTCAGCCACCTGCGACTACCTGCGCGTGTCCAGTGCATTCGCCGCTCAGAACACCGAAAGCGATCCCGAACTGATCGCCGCGGTCGGCGCGGCTCGCCCGGCTCCGCAGGCGCTGGCTACCGAAAGCGAACAATTGCGCGCCATCTACGCCAGCAATGGGGTTAATGAGCTTGAGATCATCCAGTGGGATAACTGGTGGTTGATCGGCCTCTACAGCCGCAGGCCCGGCGCAGGATCATCGCGCTGGGTGGGCTTGATGGGTGTTCAGGCGCGCTCAAACAGCGTCAATCTCAATGAGGATGAGCGTAAGGAACTCGCCACCTTTGCCCGCCGCGCCGCCGATGCGCTGGACGACCTGCTGCTGCACACCGATATCGTGATGGCGCTCGAAGGCCTGCTGCCGCAGTCACATATCACCGCCGCCAACCGTGGCGCGATTGATTACAGCCCGCCGCGCCAGCGGCTGAGCGAACCCATCGAGGACGACCCGGTGCAGTTCAACGAGCAGGTGCGCGCCGCGCTGCGCCACTATTGGGGTGGCCCCGGCCTCACCAACAGCCGGCTGCTCGAACTGCAAGTCGTGCACGATACGCTGCCTGAAAGCGACCAGAATCCGGTCAATGCGCTGCGCGAAGTCCTGGTGCGCGCCATCGAAGCCCAAAGGCCGCCCGGCGAACGCAAGCTGCATAGCCCGGAGTGGACGCTCTACAACATCCTCGAAATGCGTTTCCTCAAAGGCGCAAAAGTCAGGGAAGTCGGTGCCAAACTGGCTATGAGTGACGCCGACCTCTACCGCAAGCAGAGGCTGGCCATTGATGCGGTCGCCGATACGCTGATGGAGATGGAACAGACCGCCCGCAGCGCCCACGAACTGCAGCGCCCCGCTTTCTGACCGTTTCATACGCTTTCCAGCCCGCCCCTGTGCTATACTCCGCCTAGGCATACGCCATGAGTGACCGGCGGCGAAACCGTGCCTGAACGGTTCCACCGCGACCCAACAGACGGCCCAATCCATGCCTAAACAGCCCGCCAGCCGGCCTGCGCGCAGCAATGCAGCCACGACCCGCAAGGGACAGCCGCCGCCCACAGTCCCGGAACAGAAACCTCCGGTCGAGCGCTACACCGTCAAGACTGAGTTCTGGGACACCCTGCTCGGTGGCATCCCGCCGTGGGTAGACGAGATCGTCGCCATCATCCTCTGCGTCTTCGGGGTGGTGTCGTTCCTCACGCTGCTCAATGTGTCGGGCGAAAACACGATAGCCTCGTCGTGGGCCAATGCGCTGGTGATGCTGTTCGGCTACGGCAGCGCCATCGTCTGCGCCTCGATCTTCGCGCTCGGCGTCATCATGCTACTGCCCAGAGCCGGCGTGGTCGTGCGCTTCCCGGCTCGCCGCATCGTCGCCCTCGAAATTGCTTTCCTCGCCTCGCTGGCTCTGCTGCACCTGATTTCGGGCGATGTTGAGCTTCGTTCGCTGGCCAGGCTGGGCCAGGGCGGCGGCCAGGTGGGCTGGGCGCTCAGTTCGGTCACCGCCATGTTTGTCGGCGCGCCCATCTCATTCATCCTCTACGCGCTGGTTCTGACCGCCGCAATCGCCGTGACTTTCGGGGTGCGCCGCCATCACGTGATCAAGTGGCTGGATTTACTCAGTCACCGTCTGCGCTTTGAAGGGAACCGCCTCAAACCATCGGCCCCTACACACGTCATCCGCGTCAACCCTCTTTCCGAGGCGCTCCACCGGCCAGTCGCAGTCTCACATGGCGGCGCGACTCCCACCCTGGTCATGCCTACCGAGGCGCAGGTACAGCGCGTGACGGCCTATCACATCGTTCGTATCAGGGCCAATCTCGATAACCTGCCGCCCTCGCTGCGGGCCAGCGCCGCCGAAACTCCGCCGCCTGTCAAATCCGCATCCCCCGGCCTGCCATCCTACGAGCCGCCCGTCCATTTTGACGCCATCGGCACGGTCAAAGGCAAACCCGGACGTGACGGCGCAATGACCGTTGAACGGCCAGACGGGCGCGTCAAACGCTACTTCACCGTTTCGGGTATGCGCGAATCGCGGGTGCAGCCGCGTCGCGAACCGGGGCTGCCACCACTGGACTTGCTCCGTGAGGTCGAGCTGAATCTCCCGGATGAGCGCGAGATCAATCACAACGTTGTGCTGATCGAGAATACGCTGCTCGAATTCGACATTGATGTGGACGTGGTGGACGTGCGTGTGGGGCCGACTGTCACCCAGTACGCGCTTCAGCCCTACCGCGAAACGACCAATACCGAAGGCGAAGTTTCGTTCAGCCGCACGCGCATCAACAAGATCGCGTCGCTGTCGAGCGATCTCGCGCTGGCGCTTTCAGCCCGCCGCCTGCGGATGGAGACACCCGTTCCCGGCCAGAACTACATCGGCATCGAAGTGCCCAACCGCAAGCCGAGCGTAGTCGCCCTGCGTTCGGTGTACGAAAGCCGTGCCTACACCGATGAAGCAGCGAAGCGCGGGCCATTGTTTGTGCCGCTCGGCCGCGATGTGTCCGGCGCGCCAATTGGCATAGATCTGGCCGGAATGCCCCATCTGCTGATTGCCGGCACGACCGGCTCTGGTAAGTCCGTCTGCATCGCCGCTATGGCCACCGCACTGATCCTCAACAACCCGCCCGAAACGCTCCAGATGGTCATGCTCGACCCGAAAATGGTGGAGCTCAGCCGCTTCAACGGCGTGCCGCATCTGCTTGGCCCCGTCGAAACCGAGCCTGAACGCATCATCGGCGTGCTGCGCTGGTGTACGCGCGAGATGGAACGGCGCTACGTCATACTCGAAGCGGCCGGCGTGCGGAACATTGACGGCTACAACGCCAAGCTCGGCAAGAAGCGCAAAGATGAACACCTGCCCTTCATCGTCATCATGGTGGACGAAATCGGCGACCTCATGATGCAGCAGCCTGACGAAACCGAGAAGCAGGTCACGCGGCTGGCCCAGATGGCGCGCGCCGTCGGGATGCACCTCGTCGTGGCCACCCAGCGCCCCTCGACCGACGTGATCACGGGTCTGATCAAGGCCAATTTCCCGGCCCGCATCTCTTTCGCCGTCGCGTCCGGCATAGACTCGCGGGTTATCCTCGATTCGGTTGGCGCGGAAACGCTGATGGGGCGCGGTGACATGCTTTATCAGCCGCCCGATGCCATGCAGCCGCGCCGCGTGCAGGGCTGTTTCATCACCGATGACGAAGTGCGCGCTGTCACCACGTACTGGCGGGACTGGCTGGTGCAGCAAGTGGAGCAGGAACTGCGTGTACCGGCAAATCACGCCCCCTGGGAACGCGGCCTGACCCGGCGCGAGTTTCTGGCCGACACCGACCCGATGCTGGAAGCGGCCATCGAACTGGTCATTGCCGAGGGAGATGCTTCGGCCTCACTCATTCAGCGGCGGCTGAATATCGGCTATCCGCGCGCCGGCCGTATTATGGACATGCTGCTCGAACTTGGCCTGATCGGCGAGTTGAAGGCCGACCGGCGCAGCCGCGAAGTGCTGGTCATGCCCGGCCAGGATCCGTTCAAGGCGATTATTGACGAACGTCTGCAGCAGCGCCGCCCTGGCGCGCCCGATGCAGACGACGATGAGGATATCCTCGGCGACCCAGACGGCAGCGCCGACGCTGATGATGGCTGGCTGGACGAAGACGAAGACGATCAGCCCGCACGCTGAACACCGCTCAAACACCCCCAAACTTCAACCGTCCTCAGCAAGCGCTGTGCCCCTCCAACCCGTCATCATCTCGCCGCTCGCTTGCCCCTCCCCTTTTCAGGCCCGCCGGCGACGGTAATCACCCGCCGTCCACCACAAATCCACTTGCAGCCCTGTTTACCAGTGCCCTTTTTGACATTTCTTCGGCTGACTTGCGCGAAATTTACGTTCATGATAATTTGTTCTACAGAAGATCGAAGGTGTTATTGCATGAGCAGCGATCAGAGTATGGCGTCGGCCTTTGGCGCGAAAATCACGGTGGCCGCCCCCGACCACGGCCTCTACCTTATCATGGGGCGCGTACCTTCGGTGATTTCCGACGTGCGCGTGGCAGGCGGCCAGCCGGTCATCATTCTGCCCGGCGGACTTGACCTGCTGGCGATGATGCCCGCGGCAAGTTTCCTCTGGCTCAAAGGGCAGCCGAGCGTCGCTCAGATTGGGCCGGTCACCATTGATGAAGAACGCTTCCATCAATTCCTAAGTCTCGTTGGTTTGCAGCAACCAGGTTGATCGAAGGAGGCAACCTGGCGAACGGCCGCACCGTTGGAGCGGCGACCGCAAGCAAGCATTCGGATGAAAGGGGCTTAACATGGCAAGCGTAGGGCAAGAACTACTGAACGTTCCGCTTCCCGACATGGTTGTCAAGCTGGCGCTGGGTATTGCTGAAGCCCAGCGCGCGCTGGACGAGAACTCCGTCGAAACGGCCAAGGCATTGGCCGATACAAAGATTCCGCTGGTACTGGCGGTCACTCAGGTCATCGCCGCCGATGGCTCGGTCAGCTTCACCAACGCGGCGCCGGTGGAGGTCTCGCTGCTCCAAATCGGCTTGCTGCCCACCTTCTACCAGTTCGCCGAAGCCACGATTGAAGTCACGATGGATATCAAGACGACCACGTCCATCGAAACCAATATCAAGGTCAGCGCCAAGGCCAAGGTTGGCTTTGCCTGCTGGAGCGCGTCCGTCGCCGTTGACGTGTCGCACAACCGCAAGTTCGGCAAGGAAGTGCGTGGAACGAGCCGTCTGGTCACGCGGATGGTGCCTGTGCCGCCGCCCGCGCGTATCGCGCCCGAACTCATACTGGTGGACAACCGCCCGGCCGCGCCCGTGCCGCCGCCTCCCTGATGAAGGGAGACGATGATGGTTCCGCCGCGCATTACGCTGCCCGCTAATCGAACGTTCGAGGTTTTCCGGCCACCGCTCGTCACGCCGGAAACCCCGGTGCGCGAGACGCCGTCCGCTTCGTTCGGAGACCTGGTCCGTATGCTGGCCGAGGGCATCGCCGATGCCCAGGCCAGCCTGGATCGGTCATCGGCGGAGATGGTGGTCGAACTGGCCAACACTGAAGTCGAGATCATTCCCAACGTAACCGAAACCATCAACGAGGACGGCACGGTCACCTTCAGCAACGGCGCACCGCAGAAAGTCTCGCTGCTTCAGTTGGGCGTCCGCCCCACCTTCTACCAGTTTTCGCAGGCCGTATGCGAGGTGGTGATGGATATCAAGATCGTCGAGAACGAAACGGAGAACGGAACCCGGCGCTTCAGCCTGTTCGCGTCTACATCCGACGTGCGTTTTGAGCGCAAGCTGAACCGTGATGTCAAAATCTCGTCGAAACTGACCGCCACCCTCGTTCCCGTGCCGATGCCGCTGCGCCTCGAACCGGTCGTCACCACGACGCCCGCGCCGGAAGGATGATGCCCGATGGCCGATAATCCGACATCTGCTGAGGCCGATCTTCAGGCATTTGTCGCCATGGCCGGGCGCTCACTGGCCGATGCCCAGGAAGCGCCCGGCACTGGCCCGAAGTCCGAGTTGGTGCTGGCCAACGCCGAACTGGAAGCGAAGGTCGCCCTGCGCGCCGACAGTTCCGGCAAGCTCTCGGTGCAGCCCGTTTCGGCTGCCGACCTGCGCCTGGCCCAGTTTAACGCGGCGGCGGTTTCCACCTTGCGCGTCAGCTTCGTGGCGACCGCGCCCGCTGGAGCAGCCCCACCGAAGCGCACGCCGGGTGACATCTCCGATCAGATTCGCGGGCGGCCCGATGTCAAAGCGCTCGAAACCATCCTCGGCCCGCTGACAATTAACCCCGTCTTCGTGCCCGAAACCTCGCGATGGATGGTGACGGCCAGCGACCCGAAAGGCCGCCTCGTCCGCGAAGTCATCGTGCCGGATTCGACCCCGTGAGCCGGGCGATCCTGCCTGGCGCAGGGTGTGGAGGCCGATCATGACCGGAAGACAGCCCAATCCGCGTGATCTGCGGCGGCTGCAAACCCTCGAAGCCGACCTGAGAGCGCAGCGCGAGGCGGCCGAGAAGCTCGCCACCGAGCGCAACGAACTTGTGACTCGGTTGACCGATACCGAGGCGGCGCTGAAGGCCGTTCGCGACTCGCAGGAAGGCGAATCACGTGCCCAGGAGGCCCTGCTCAAGCAGTTCGAGAAGCTGTTCAAAACGCGCGGCATTCCGCCGCCAGCCGAGCGCAGTCTGGCCAGGTTCCTTGAGGCATTGGCCGCGTTCGTCGAGAGCCTCTTTGCGCGCATCGAAGAAGCCGGGAAGCAAATTGCGGCGTTGGAAGAGCAGTTGGCCGCTGCCAATGAAGCGATCAAGGAAGCGACCGTCAAGTTCCAGGAACTCAAGGCGCAGGCGGACAAACGCGAGGCTGAACACGCTGCTCAGGTTGCTTCTCTGTCCGCTGAGTTAGCTAAAGCGGTGAAGGAACTGGAACAACTCAAGAAGGCGAACCTCGCCGTTGACCCCCTGCTGGCCGAGAATCAGCGGCTGGCCGCTCTGCTCGACAACGCCGAGACCGAAACGAAGACCCTGCGTGAAGTTGCAGCAGCAGCCAGCGCCGACATCGCAGCCGCCCGCGCCGAAACCGACAAGGCGGTACGCAAGGAGCTGGGCGCCGAGTTGACGCGCCTGAAGTCAGAACAGGCCGGCCTGCAAACTCAGTTGAATACCGCCAATCTGCAGCTCAAAGAGCAAGGCAAAACGCCGGTGCTGCCGGCCGAAAAGGTGGCGGGGCTGGTAAACGAGTTGGTCGGCCACTTCCAGACCAACTTCACCGGTCTGCGCATCAGTGACGGCGAGTTATCGCTCAAGGTGGGGTTCGGCGCAGTCGGCGAATCGGGCGGCTTTGTGATACCGACGACCGACAGCACGCCCGAAATACGCGAGAACCTTCAGCAGATTACGCTGCGCTTTGATCGGGGAACGCTCGAAACCTGAGCGAAGCAAACGTCGCGCTGCTTCAGGCTGAAAGCGGCGCGATGCACTCCGGCGAATCGACGGCCGGCTTGTTCACAACCTTCGAGACCGGAACGGCACGCATCCGTTCCGGCTCGAATGTTCGCTGCATCAGCCCAGCTAGCACCGGCGCTGGCACTTCTGTCTGCTCCATCCACACTGGCCAATCCTCCCGGTGCAGAATGACGGGCATTCGGTCGTGAAATGGCCGCATAAAGTCATTGGCAGCCGTCGTCAGAATGGTGAACGTCCGCATGTCCTGCCCGGCCGGTTCACGCCAGTTTTCCCACAGCCCGGCCAGCGCCACCAGCGGCGAATCCGTCAGGGTGATATAAAGGGGCTGCTTGCCGCCCGTTTGCGCCTGCCACTCGAAGAAGCCGCTGAGCGGAATGATGCAGCGCCGCTTCTTGAGCGCCGTGCGGAAGGATGGTTTTTCGGCGGCGGTTTCACTCCGCGCATTGATCAGTTTTGCGCCCATGGCTGGGTCTTTGGCCCACGATGGGATCAGCCCCCAGCGCATAAACTGCGCCTCGGCTGGGCGTTCGGCGGTGATGACCAGCGCACTTTGAGTAGGTGCAATGTTGTAGCGCGGCGCGAAATCCGGCACCGTGGTCAGGTTGAAGGCCCGCGCCAGTTCTTCAGGGTCAACGGTCAGCGTAAATCGTCCGCACATGGCTCGCCTCCTCTGCCCAACGGTCGTGCTTCGGCACTCCGTCCCGAAAGCGGCTGATGCTTATAATGCGCAGTGGAAACGCACCTGTGAAGCACGGTAGGCAAACGCCAGCGAATGTTCGCCATGCAGGACAGTAAACGGAATTAGTCCTCGCTTGCCAGTTCGACGATCTGCCGGATCAGGCCGATAAGGGAAATCGCCAGCCCGATCATGGACATGGTGCCAACCGCCGGCAGCTTACCCTGATTGGTCCGGGTCGTCTCGGCGGTGCGCGTATACAACAAGGCCGCCAGCACGCCCAGCAGCGCGCCACCACCGATAAAGGCCGCGAACGAAATCAGTTTCCAGTTATTGTCACTCTGCGGTGTTGGAGTCATTGGCTTCGCCCGTCTTCATTTTCGCCGCTCCGTCGCGGCGTTCCGGTTCCACGACTGCGCTCATCGCCTGGGTGGCTGGCGCGAGCGCCGCATTGAAGCGGATAGATTGTTCATTCACGACCAGCGCGGCGCTCTTGGTCAATCCACGCATTTGCTCGGCCAGATCGTTCAGTTTCTCAAGCCCCTTGTACCCATAGTCGTCGCCCTTACCCAAGCCAATCGCCAGCAGCACGAGCGATACGTAGACGGCGTACAGGATGACCGCGGTGGGGCACAGCAGCAGCAGGAATACAACCAGCATATCGCCCGCGGTGCCCGGCATGGCGAAGAGCACGATAGCCAGCGCCACGATGACCACGAACGCGCCAATCATCGGCCAGTAGATCTGGCGCCACTCTGAGCGTTTGATGCGCTGGCGGCGCGTTTCGCGCAGGCGCTGCCGGTCTTCGGGAGAGGAACCCATGCGGCTGCTTCGGCTCTTTCTGCCTGTCAATGCCGCTTGAGCATAGCAAACTACAGGTTTCATGGCAATAGGCGCAGCGCCGCCTGCACGCTATACTAGCCGCCAATTTAGGAGGATTGCTATGAACCCAACTCGCATTACCTGTTCACCTGAAGTGCAGGCCGCACTCGACGGCGGGCAAGCCGTCGTGGCACTCGAATCAACGCTCATCACACACGGCCTTCCCTACCCCACCAGCGTCGAGACGGCACTGGCAATGGAAGCCGCCGTGCGCGAATCAGGCGCCGTGCCGGCCACGATTGCCGTGCTTGGCGGGGTGCTGCGCGCCGGTCTGTCGGTTGCCGAGATTGACCAGCTCGGGCAAACCCCCAACACGCGCAAGTGCAGCCGCCGCGACCTGCCAATTGCGATTGCGCTGGGCGAAACCGGCTCGACGACCGTCGCTGGCACGATGATCGCCGCACACATCGCCGGCATTCGCGTCTTCGCTACCGGTGGCATCGGCGGTGTGCATCGTGGCCACCCGGAAGACGTATCGGCCGACCTGCTCGAATTGGGCCGCACCCCGGTCGCTGTTGTCAGTTCGGGCGCGAAATCAATCCTCGACCTGCCGCGTACACTGGAAGTGCTGGAAACGCAAGGCGTGCCCGTCGTCGGCTACCAAACCGACTGGCTGCCTTCGTTCTTCAGCCGCGTCACCAATCTGCCGGTGGACGTGCGCGTGGAAAATCCGGAGCAGGTCGCTGCCATCATCGCCGCGTCGGGCAGGCTCGGCATCAGCCACGGCACGCTGGTTGTCGTGCCGGTGCCGGAGGCCGACGAAATGCCGGCCGCCGTGGCGGAAGCGGCCATCGCGCAAGCGCAGCGTGAAGCTGACGAGCAGGGCGTTCATGGCAAGGAATCTACCCCTTGGCTGCTCAGCCGCGTCAGTGAACTGACCGCCGCCGAATCTCAGCGGGCTAACCTGTCGCTGCTCATCAACAATTCGCGCGTCGGCGGCCAGGTGGCTGTCGCGCTCGCCCCGCATTACGCCTATTAGGACAGCGGGCGCTCCCACAGGTACAGGATTAGGTCCTGTTCGACTGTGGGAGCGCCCATTTGATGCAGTAGGCTGAGAACCTGGGCGCGGTGGTCGGTGCCGTGATTGACCACATGCGCGAGGATCTCCCTGCGCAGGTTGTGCTTCATGCCCCCGCGCTGCGGCATGTCGTAGCTGATCGCTTCGCCCATCTGTTCGTCACTCAGCCCTTCGACAATCAGGCGCTGTTCGGCCGTCAACCGCAGCCAGTCCTCGCGCACGGCCGCCGCCGAAGGATAGGCTTCAGGGTCAAGCCGATCCGGCGTTGGCCGCCCCGCCACCCGCGCCAGCCAACGATTATCCACGCTTAACACATGCACGATCTGCGCCCGCACCGATCCAATCGAGTAATCGAACTGCCGGGCGAATTGCTCATCGTCGAGCGTGAGGATGCCAGTCCAAACGCGCTCGTGCGCCCACAGGTTGTAATCAAACAGTGTCCGAATCATCGCCTGCATGGCTGTTCACTCCCTTCGCATTCCACGTTCCAGTGTAGGGCCGTCTGCCGCCGTCTGCTATACTACCGGCCGGTTGAATGACCGGGAGAGTAGGCACGTGCGCATCAAGGTTGAAGGGAAAACACCGCTGTCGGGCGTCTATCGTCCGGCTGGCAGCGCCAACGCGGCCCAGGCCCTGATCGCTGCCGCGCTGCTCACCGAAGCGCCAGTCGTGCTTCGCAATCTGCCGCAAACGCTCAGCACGCAGGGCATGCTCGATACGGCCGTCCGTCTGGGCGTGGCCGTTGAACGGCAAGCTGACGATCAGGTCACCCTCGATGCCGCCGCCATTAGCCGCCGGACGCTGGCTCAGGGCGAGTCGGACGCTTCGCTCGGCCTGATCCTGTTTCTGCCCGCCCTGCTCGCCCGTCGCCAGCATGCCCGCCTCGAAGTGGACTTCCCGCTTAACCGCATCCGCACGCATCTCGAAGCCCTGCGCGACCTCGGCCAGGATGTGTTGACACAAAGCAGCGCGGTGGATGTTCGCGCAGCCGCCTGGGAGCGCAAGGACATCATCCTCAGCCAAACCAGCGTGACCGCGACCGCGCTGGTGATGATGCTGGCCAGCCGTTTGGGTAAAGAGACCGTCATCCACAACGCGGCCACCGAGCCGCATGTGCAGCAGTTAGCCCAGTTTCTCGGCCAGCTTGGGGCGCGCATCGAGCAAGCAGGCTCGAATGTCATGCGCGTTTTCGGTGCGCCGGAAATGGGCGCGGCCGAGGCAACGGTCGCCTGCGACGTCATTGAAGCCGCCAGCGTCGCTGCCATCAGCGCCATGTCCGGCGGGCGCCTGCAGATCGAAGGCGTTCCTGCCGCTGATATGCGTCTGATCGCCCGCATTTACCAGCGGCTCGGCGTGCAGCTCGAATTGAGCGAGGATCAGATTTTCGTGCCCCGCCACGAAGGATTGACCGTCTCTAACCGCGAGGAAGATGTCGACTCCTCGATTGAGACTGCACCGTGGCCGGGCTTCCCTTCCGACCTGGTGGCCATCGCGACCGTCATCGCCACTCAGTCTCGCGGCACGTCGCTCATCCACGAAAAGCTGTATGCCAACCGCCTGTTCTTCGTGGACAAGCTGAAGGCAATGGGCGCGCAAATCGTTCTCTGCGACCCGCACCGCGCCATCGTCATCGGCCCGTCTCCCTTGCGCGGCATCTATCTCGACACGCCCGATGTGCGCACCGGCCTCGGCATGTTGGGCGCGGCGCTGGCCGCTGATCGCGAGACGACGATTGACAACGCTCAGGCGCTGGAACATACCTTCGGCGGGGTGCTCGGCCGTTTGCAGGGTATCCAGGCCAGGATCACCCCCGTCGAACCATGACCGGCTCCTCCACGCTGGACGTTCTGGATATCCCGCTGGCTTACAGCGATTCGCTGCCGCGCGGTGAAGCGGCTGCGACGCCAGTGCTGGCCCTCCATGGCTGGGGCGCGTCCCGCCAGTTGATGTCCCCCGCCGCGGACCGTCTGGCGGCGCTCGGCCACCGCGTCGTCGCGCTCGATCTGCCCGGCTTTGGCGAAACTCCCGCCCCTGCCAGCGTCTGGGGTGTGCCTGACTACGCGAACTTCGTCCTGGCCGCGCTTGCTGCCCTCAAGCTGGATCGCGTTCACCTGTTCGGCCACTCCTTCGGCGGGCGCATCAGCCTGATCCTCGGCGCCGATCATGCTAATCGCATCGGCAAGCTTGTGCTGGCCGGCAGCGCCGGGGTTCCTCCCAAACGTTCGTTTAGCAGTCAGGCACGGCTGAAGACGTACCGGGCGGCCCGCCATACGCTGGAAACCATCGGCGCGCGTGGCCTCGCCGGGCAGTTACGCGGCTGGTATAACGCGCGCTACGGTTCGGCTGACTATCAGCAAGCGTCTGGCGTCATGCGTGAAAC
>JAEURB010000233.1 GCA_016788435.1 Anaerolineae bacterium
TGATCGCCTGGTAATCTGATGTTTGATCCGTCAGGTTGAAGTCGCCCGCCAGGATGACCGGCAGCGTTTCCTCACCTGCCCGGCGCAGCGCCTCATTCACTGCTGCCGCCCGGTCCGTTGCGTCGAAGGGCTGCAGGAACCAGCGCGGCGGCGGCGGATGCAGGTTGTAGAAGGCGAACGTTCCGCCCGGCCAATCCACCGTTGTCCGCATCTGCACCATAGACGTGATCCAGGTTTCGGTATCGCGCAGCGGCCACTTGCTGAGGATTCCCGCCCCGTGCGTCGTCTCACCCACTGGGTTCAGCGCCGAATACGGGTAGACGTCACGCAGCGCCGCCGCGAGGTATTCGGCGGCTGGTTCGGTCAACTCCTGCAGCGCCACCACGTCCGCCCCGCTGGCGCGAATTTCCGTCTCGACGTCTGCCAGTCCCTCGGTCAAAACATGCAGGTTGTGCGTGTAGACGATCAGGGGCGGCGTTTCCGCCGCGGCCGGGGGCGGCTTGGGCAGCAGCATCGGCCCGTAGAGCAGCACGAAGGCTATCACGGCCGGCGCGAGGGCCAGCACGACTTTCGGCAGCCGCCACACCACCGCGAGGATCAGCAGCGGCAGGGCAGGGATGAGCAGCGCGGGCATCAGGCTGGAGCCAACCCCCACCAGTGACGCGAACGGGCCGCTATCGCTATCCAGTACGGGTAAACCGAGCGCGCCCAGCACGCGCAGGAGCAGGTAAATCAGCGTGACAGCCGCATACGCGCAGGCCGCCGCCGCGAAGATTTTGCGTAGCGTAATCCGGCCTCGGGTGGCCGATGGGACGCTGGTCGTACCGGTCATCGGTTCTTTCGCAGCGGGCGCACGAACGCCACCCACGCCGCGCCGGCCAGCAGCGCAATCGCCAGCCCCGCCCAGCACAGCGCCCACAGCGCGCCGGGAACGAGCGGGATGATTTCGGCCGAAAAGGCGGCTGCATCGTTGCGCACCGCGCCCAATGACGCCCCGCTGTGATTGACGAGCGTAGTCAGGTCCAGCACGGCGTTGAGGCCCACCAGCACGGCCAGAATCATCAGCACCAGCCGGTTAAGGTCGCTGCCGCCTTTCCACGCCAGTACACCCAGCGCCGCCGCGAATCCCAATCCGACCAGAAAGCCGGTGCTGAGGAACGGCGCATACAGCAGCGTGAGCAGCACCAGCAGCACCGCCAGCGCGCCGCTGACCACGCGCACCCGGCGCACGAGCGTGGCGGCGATAAACAGCCCGGCCCCGAACAGCGCCGCGCCCAGATAACCCGCCGGAAGAATGAGCGCCCGCGCGCCGCCGGCCGTCGTCGCTACGCCCGACCCATCGGCCATGACAGTCAGGTCGGGAAACTGGCCGCCCGTCAGCAGCGCCGCCACGCCGTGCCCGCTTTCATGCACAAAGGTGACGAACAGGCGCAGCGGATACATGGCGAAATCGAGCGCCGGCAGGTTCCAGGCGATCAGCGCCAGCGCAATCGCCGCCAGCGCAATCAGCAGAGTCCGGCGATGGTGGGTGAGCCTGTAGGCGAATGAGTCAGGGAGCATCATGCGGGTCCGTTTCGGGGCTGGCCGCGAAATCTTGAAAGTTGAGCAGACAGAAGGCAAAGTTGTGCCGGTGTGGTTTCAGAAGCACACTTCTGCTTCACCTTGTTCCTCAGTATACGCACAGCCACGGAAGGACGTTGCGATGAGCACTCCGGCCAGACCGAACGAGCGGTACGAGCTCCATCTCAAAACCATCGGTGATTTGTTTGCGGCGCCAGATAGTGACCCATTCGACCCCGATTTCCTCGATGTCAGCGGCGTGGACGAACTCGTCAACATTCTGACACCGCATATTCTGAAGCATCAGCGGGACATTGTGATCTATCTGCCCCCTGACCAGATAACACCCACCCTGGAGAGTGAAACGCGAGCCGCGCTCGACCGCTTTCTGACGCGCCGCTCCCGCTTCGCGCACAACCAGGTGCTGGCCATGAGGCGGCAGGGCATTCGTTCGTTGGGTTATGCGCTGGCCCTGACCGTGATTGTACTGATCCCTCTGGTGCTGGCCTACACGCTCGACTGGCCGGAAATCGTTCAGATGCTCACCTATGCCGCTTTCCTGGTCGTGGGCTGGGTGGCAATGTGGTGCGCTGTCGAATATCTGCTGTTCGACTGGATCGCCAGCCAGCGGCAGGCCAACGTGCTGAATTACATCCGGCGGTGTAGACTCCGCATCCTCCCCGCACCCGGCGACAAACCCTGACCGCAGCAATCGAGCGAAAGGCACTTGCATGGCTACCAGCGCCACCGCCGACCCACTGCGTTTTGGTACGGTCGGCTCTCCTCAATCCACGCCCGGCAGCGGCACCCCGCTGGCGATCAAGCATATCCGTGAACTGGGCCTCGATCATCTCGAAATCGCTTGGGTGCAGAGTGTGCGCGTAAGCGACGAAACCTGCGCGCTGATCAAGGCGGCTGGTGAGCAGTACAACGTATCGCTCAGTATCCACGCACCGTACTACATCAACCTGAACAGCCTGACGGCCGACCTGATGGCCAAGAGCGATGAACGCCTGCTGGCGGCCGCGCGCAAGGGCTTTCTGGCCGGCGCGAAGGATATCGTCTTCCATCCCGGCAGCTACCACGAGCAGCCGCCGGAAGAGGTATATCGGAAGGCGAAGACCAAGCTGGCGGAACTGGCGGCTATCCTGCGTGATGAACGGGTGGATGTGGTTCTGCGCCCCGAGACGATGGGCAAGAGCGCGCTTTTTGGCACGCTGGAGGAAACGCTGCGCCTGAGCGCCGATATCCCCGGTGTGCTGCCCTGCATTGACTGGGCGCACCTGCACGCCCGCACCGGCGACGGTTCGTTCAACAGCACCGCCGAATTCGCCGCCGCGCTCGACCTCGTCAAGCACTATCTGGGCGATGCTGGCCTGAAGCGGATGCACTTCCATATGAGCGGCATCGCCTACGGCAAGAAGGGCGAGCGCGAACATCTGCCGCTGAACGAGGCCGACCTGCACTACCGCGAGCTGCTGCAGGCCTTCGTGGATTACGATGTGGCCGGCACGGTGGGCGTCGAAGCGCCGCTGCCCTTCCACGTCGCCGACGCGCTCACCCTGCAAGCGACCTACCGCCGCCTGCGCGGGGCGGGCGAGGGGCACGAGGACGAGACAGCGGATTGACGACGGGCGGCGCATGTTGCCGATTGCCTGGAAATCAGCAAAATTACGCCGTCGCTGATCCGCGCCTGTGGGCCAGTTTATGCATTGCCCGCATCAAGGTTGACCATTGGCCCGCCACGCGCTGAAAACACGCCGCATCTGGTTATACGCCGCCGAATGGCTGCTCGTCATCGGGCTGGCGGTGTTTGCGGCGCGTAATCTCCTCCAGATGGGGACTGACCTGCGCCTGCGCGGCCAGGAGTTCGGCTATCTGATCGGCAGCGGCGCGGTGGCCGATGTCGTCTACGATGTGACCGGTGGCCTTCCCCTGTGGAACTCATGGATGGGGCGCGGCGAGCCGCTGCTCGAAAACTCCTTCAGTTACGTCAATAATCCGTTCATGTTCCTCCCCGTGATGGCGTGGGGCATGTACGACGGCGCGAAGATCGCGGTGGTGCTTCATGCCGTCATCGCGGGCTTGGGCGGCTGGCTGCTTGGCTATGTCATCGGGCTGAAGACCAGCGGCCGGCTGCTGGGGGCGCTCCTGTTCGCCGGGGCGGGCAGCATTGTGGGCGCAATCGGTATGGGCTTCTACCAGATGGGCCTCAGCCAAGCCTATGTGCCGTGGGTCTACGCCGGACTGCTGGCCACGCTGCGCCGCCACGACCGCTGGAGCATCGGCGTTTTTGTGGTTGCAACCAGCCTGCTGATCTTCGCCGGCACCTTCTAGTACGTGCTGCCTACCGCCATCGGCTGCGCACTGCTGATCGCGTTCCATTTGTTCCGGCGCGGCGTAAACGGACGCTGGCAATTGAACCGCCGGGGGCTGCGCCGGTTGGGCTGGGCGACCCTGCTGCTTCTGCTGCTCAGCGCGACCCGGCTGATTCCGCAGGCTGTGAACCATGCCTACGTTGAACACGCCACAGACTACTTCCCCAACCCGGCGCGAGATTTCCTGGTGGTGGCAGGTTGGTATTTCTCGCCAATCCTGTCACCGGAAAACCCCATCGCGGCGCTGCACTTCTACTACACCATCGCTCCGGCCTTTATGCTCGTGTTGCTGCTTGGGCGCGCGCTGATCATCCCCGTGGAGGGCAAAACCCCGCAAACATGGCGGGTGGTTGTACCGGCGGTGGCGCTCTGGCTGCTGTTCACTACATGGGGGCAAGAGGGCGGCGCGTTCTGGGTATGGCTCTATGATACGGTCCCGCTGCTGCGGCAGTGGCGGCTGGCCACCCGTATGCTGGCGGCTGGCGCGCCCTTCCTCATCCTGATTGCTGCCGTCTGGTTTGATGATCTGGTCAATGCTGCCGTTCGCCTGGCGCGCAGCCATGACAAGGGCCGGGCCATGCGATTTGCATCGGCGCTGGCCGCCATCGGCCTGATCGCGCTTGGCACATGGGCGGCAGCCGATATCCTGGCTAACTGGGAACGCGAAAGCGGCGTTGAACCGGTCGGTCGTGACCGTGAAGCCTATCTCACCGCGCTTCGCCTCACGCGCCCTGACGAGTTCATCAGCCTTGAAGAGTGGAGTTTCTTCAACTACTTCGACCACTACGAATTGTTAATCCGCACGGCCTACGGCAATCCGGATTATCGGGCGAAGGGACTGTCTCCGACGCTCGGCACAGTCGCGATGATGACCTACCCCGCGCCCGAGGCCGTCGAATTTCATGGCGATCAGGCGCGCTGGCTGGCGGAAAAGGGCTACGTCGCCCAGCCCAGCCCGGATGAACATCTGATCGGAACGTATTGGGTGAACCCGTCCATTCCGCCCTACGCCTTCATCGCCCCGGAGTCCATTTTCTCGCCCGAGCGAACCGAGGCGCTGCGGGCGGATGAGGTGACAACGGCCGCCTATCAGTACCAGTTGGATACCATTACCGTCACCGTGCCGTGGCCCAGCGCCGGGGATGTAGCCGTCGTCACCGAAACGGCCTATCCCGGCTGGCAGGTGACGGTCAACGGCCAACCGGCTTCGCTGGAGTCGGTGGGTGGGCTGATCGGCGTGCGGCTGGCCGAAAGCAGCGCACCCAGCGTCATTCAATTCGCCTATCGTCCAACCATACTCACCGCATCCAGCCTCGTCACACTGGCCGGGGCACTGCTGCTCGCTGCGTATCTTCTCCGCCTCGACGTGCATGTGCGCCGCTGGTCACAGAAACGCAGCCCCGCAGCCGTACTCGCGCCCGTTGCTGCTCCAGTTGCTGAGCCGGTTCCGGCCGTTGAGCCACCCGCGCCTGACCTCCTTCTGGCCGCCCCGGAGGAGACTGATGAGGAGCCGCCGGCCGCTACCTACCGGGCGGGCCTCATGGCAGGAGTCATCGTCGCCGCCGGTACGATACTCGCCGCCGCTGGGGCCGTCGTCATCGGCCTGCTGCTGCGCCGCAAACGCCCCGCGAAATCCTGAGCCGTTCGGGGGCAGCAAACCGTCCCGCGAAGTGCAGCCGCTTCCAGTTTCCTGTACACTGAGTGCAGTTCATCATAATCGGTAACATCATCTCGTCCGGTCAGGCACGCCGAGGCTCACCCATGCCCGACCGCTTACCAACCACCCATACTCCGCTCACCCCCCGCGAGCGCGATATCCTGCGCCTGCTCGGGCAGGGCCTCTCCGGCGCGGAAATCGCCGGGCAGTTGGTCGTCAGCCCGCAAACCGTCAAGTGGTACCTCAAGGAAATCTACAGCAAGCTCGGCGTCCACTCGCGCGATGAGGCGCTGGCGCTTGTCGAGGCGGAGTTCCCACCCGAGGTCGAGGCTGCCGCGCCCACCCCGCACAATTTACCCACTGCCACGACGCCACTCATCGGGCGCGAGCGTGAACTAACGGCGCTGCGGGCGCTGCTGCGCGACCCGGCCGTGAGGCTGGTTACGCTGCTCGGCACGCCCGGTATCGGCAAAACGCGCCTGAGCGTGGAAACCGCCCACCGGCTGATCCGTGATTTTCCGGGCGGAGTGGCCTTCGCCGCCCTGGCTCCGCTGTCCGACCCTGCGCTGGTGGTGGACGTCATCGCCCGCGCGCTAGGGCTGGAGGCGGACGGAAGCGCGCCGATGGAGGACCGGATCAAGTATTTTCTCCGAGCGCGGCGCGCCCTGCTGGTGCTGGACAACTTCGAGCATCTGCTCGATGCTGCGCCGCTGGTGGGCGAACTGTTAGCCGCTGCGCCGGGGCTGACGGTGCTGGCCACCAGTCGCGAGCCGCTGCGCGTGTATGGGGAAACCGAGTACGCCGTTCAGCCGCTGGATGCAGCGACCGATGCGGTGACGCTGTTCACCGAGCGCGCGCAGGCCGTGCGGCATGATTTCGAGCTGACGGCGGACAATGCGGTGACTGTGACGGCCATCTGCCAGCGCCTGGACGGCCTGCCGCTGGCGATTGAGCTGGCGGCGGCGCGCATGCGGCTCTATACGCCACACGCGTTGCTGGGCCGCCTGGCCAGCCGCTTGAACTTTCTCACCGGCGGCTCCCGTGACGTTTCGGCACGCCAGCAAACGCTGCGGGCGGCGATTACCTGGAGCTATGACCTGCTGACAGCGGACGAGCAGCAAATGTTCGCCCGCTTCTCGGTTTTCGACGGCGGGGCGAGCCTGGAAGCGTTCGCGGCGGTGTGCGGCGCGGGCCTGACGCTCGATCCATACGACGGGCTGGAGTCGCTGGTGAGCAAGAGCCTGATCCAGCGGACGGCGGGGGCAGATGGCGAGCCACGCTTCTCGATGTATGAGGCGCTGATCGAGTTTGCGGCGGAGCAACTGACCGCTAGCGGCGAAGTGAGCGAGATTCAGGTTGCCCACGCCCGTTATTTTCTGGAACTGGCGGCGGCCTACGGTGATACCTTCCGTATGCCCAACGAATTATGGGGCCTGCGCGGGTTTGAAACCGAATACACCAACATTCGCGCCGCCTGGTTGTTCGCGGCGGCGCAGCCGGGTGACGACCTGATCGGACTGGCCGCCCGGCGCTGGTACCGCATGTACACGCAGATCGGGCGGGTGCAGGATGGCGCGCTGCTCTACGAGACGGCACTCCATTCCCACATTGAAGACGACACCCGCGTCGCGGCCGATCTGATGATCGGTTACGCGGCGATGGTCATCATTCTCGACGATCAAACGACCAGCCTGCGGCTGACGAAGCGTGCGCTGGAGATTTATGAGCGGCTGGATGACGCCGACGGAATAGTATGCGCCCTGATCAACCTTTGTTTTGACGAGACGCTGCGCGCCGACCCGGATGAGGCCGAGCGCCTTCAGCTCCGCACGCAGAGCATCGCCGAGCAGCACGGTGTCAGCCGGTACAACGACTCGCTGCGGATGAATCTGGCGATCGTCGAGTTCGACCGCCGCAATTTCGACCGCGGCCGGTCATTGCTCGAAGCGCATCTGGCGGATGTGCGCCAGCGCGGGATTCGCTCGGCGGAAGCCTGGCTGTGTCACAATCTCGTACATGTAAGTCTCGAACTTGGCGACATGGACGGTGCGCACAGCCATGCCGAGGCGGGCCTGGCAGCCGCCCAGGCGGTCGGGATGCGCCGCAAAGCGGGCGACCTGAGCTCACAGATTGCCATGCTCGCCTTCCTGGGTGGTGATCTGGAACGCGCCCGTGAATTCATCGTGCAGGCTTTGGAATATGATGTCTATGCCGGCATCCGGCGGGCTATCGGCGAAGACCATGGGATGTTGGCGGCTATCGAGGCCCGGCTTGGCCACCTGGATGAGGCACGTTTTCACTGGGCAGAGGCTGCACGTAAGTTCCCGGAAGACCCGAACATGCCGGGAACGGCCTGGTACATAATTTCCGCCCTGGCCCCGGCCCTCTTTGTCGCGCCCGCCCTCGGTAAACCGGCCCTCGCCGCCGAAATCGCGAGGGCCGTCTACTCACATCCAGAGACCAATGTTTGGGTGACGCGAACGGTCGAAATTGCGCGGCCCCTGCTGCTGGCGGAGTTGGGCGACGAGGCCTTCGCTGCTGCATGGGAACGCGGCGCAGGCTGGTCGTTGGATGAACTGATGGCAGCCGCCCGGCTGGTTGACGTGTCGGGGCAGTAAGCGCCAAATTGCTACCGGTTTCCCGCTGCGTTCTCCTGCTCGATGATGTCCCACCACAGGTTCATGCGCAGCAGCGTGTCGCCATGCTCGAAGGTGTGCTGGTAGGTTTTGGTGACCACCCACGCCAGCGAGCGCGGCCCCCAGCCTGTGTCGTACAGTCCTTCCCAGTCAAAGCCGGCCAGGTCATCAAGCAGGTCAATCTGCTGCTGCCGCGTTTTGAGAAAGGCGCTGACCAGCGTGTCGAAGGAACGGTTGCGCACCGCACGCCACGCCACATCGCTGTCCGGCCAGGCATCGGCGCGGGGCATCTCGCCGCCTAGCCACTGTTTCATCGTCGGCAGTACGAGGCAGCGTTCATATTCGCTGACGTGCCAAACGAGGCGAGCAGGCGGCCAGGTTCCCATATAGTTCGCGTCGGGCGGTAACTGCTCGTGGCGGTAGGGTTCAATCCGCGAATAGGCCCACACGAAAGCGTCGGCCGAAGCGCCCAACTGCTTGCGAAACCAACTCGTCCAATCGAACATCGGCCGCGCCCCCATCGCAGGTCCGTTTCTGAATTGATTGTATGCGGGGATTGGGAAGCCAGACCATCAATGATGAAAGGCAGTTTCTCGGTGGGGATGGGGGATGAGGAAAAAGCAGCACGAGGCAAGTTGCGCGCCCTGCCCGTTCAATGCACCATAGAAGCAATGGACGCATAGCAAAGTCAAGGCCATGCCCACTCATCGTCATGAACCGGCCCGCGCAGCAGGGGGCCGAACGCACACTGGGCCTGCGCAATGGCGTATGACGAAGCAGGCTGGTGCGCGCGAGAACCCCATCATCGCCTTGCAGCGGGTAATCGGCAATCAGGGTGTTCAACGGCTGCTTCAACGTGCCGGGGATGATGTTGATCTGGATGCCAGTGACGGTACGCTGGTTTTCCCGCCCGACCACGTCCCGATTGACGGCGGCGGCGGCTACGAGAATCAAGGCCCGCCATCGCCCGATCCGGACGTTGATCTGGATGCCAGCGATGGCACGCTGGTTTTCCCGCCCGATCACGTCCCGATTGACGGCGGCGGCTCCATGGGCGGCCCGGTAGTCAACGAAGACAACTTGTTCACACCCATCGGCCCAACGGTGAATGAAGACAACATCGCAGTTCCGTCATTCGATTGGACCTGACCGCCTGATCACGGGCTTCCGGGCGGTTCGCGCTGCACCCTGCGAACGCTCAACGCGGTGTAGCTCTGCCGTACTTCGCCATCGCTGCCAGCAGCAAATCGTGCGGCAGGGCGTGCGCGGTGCGGCCCTTGTAGCCCACGACCGTTTCGGCGGCCAGCAGCGCGTTGAGGATTGCCTCCTCGACGGCCTCAGCCCCGGCATCGAAAACCGCGTCCATCTGCGGGTTCGGGAACATCTGCACGGCAAGCGGCTGGCGCGCATCCGGCGGCACAGCGTTGCCCGTGCTGAAGGCGAGGAACAGGTCACCACTGCCGTTATGCCCCGTGCCGCCCACGCGGGCCAATCCAACCACCGCCCGCTGAGCCAGCCGCCGGCATTGCAGCGGCAGCAGCGGCGTATCGGTCGCCAGAATGACGATGATCGAGCCGTCCTTCGTGGGCGGCTTGCGCGCCGAATCCACCACGTCCACGCC
>JAEURB010000240.1 GCA_016788435.1 Anaerolineae bacterium
GCGGCCATCCTCCACTGGTTCCTCGCCAGCGGTTTTGGCGTGTTCTGTTTCCCCGCCAGACGGAACCGGCTCAAGGGCCGTGACATTCCTATCGTTATGGGTTTCCCCGCCTACGGACGCGGGCCTTTCGAGCGCGTGGGCATCCCTACGACGGTCCCTCTCTTAGTTGGCTTCCTCGCTGTCTGTATTCTGGAGGCCGTCGCCGGTGTCCTGCTCTGGCAAGGCTCTATGTCCGGCGCCATTCTCGCACTCGTGCTGGTTCCGGTGGGCGGGGTCTTCTGGTGGGGGTTCGCGCTGCCGATCCCGCCGATCTTCGCCGCCATTTGGACGATTCTGATTCTCCTAAGCTGGCCTGCCCTCCAGTGAGTCCTCATTAGCCGCCAGGCGGCGTGCCCGCCAACGCCCCGCGAACCACACCAGCGCCGCGCCTGAGAACAGGAACAGCGCCGGGTCGGTGGGAGCACGGTAGCGCGTGGATGAGTGAAACAGCACGTACATGGCGGTCATGCTGATCTGCACGAACCAGAGCAGCGACACGTCACGCCACAGCCGGGCGCTGACCACCACGCCGATCAGGGCCAGGATTAGCAGCCCACCGAAATAAACGATGTGCAGCGGCCGTCCGATTTGGTCGAACAACGAGCCGGAATAGGCCCCGACCGGGTCGCCTGGAGGCAGGCCGCCCAGTTCGACCGCTCCGCCTGCGCCGGTCTGCTGGGCATCGCCCTGGTAATCGAGGCGCGGCGCTTCGCCTTCCGCCGGGTTGCGATAGGGGAAGATGTCCACGCTCCAGTGGGCCGCGAACTTGAGCCAGAGCAGTTCGGGGATCAGACCCGGATTCTCGCGCAGGAAGGCCAGCCCAGCCTGCAGCAGCGCCGCGTCCGCTTGTGGCGTGCCCGGCAACATACCCTCGGTTTGGCCGCCAATCCACTGCACGTCATACCCCGCGCGCAGGTACGGAATCGTATCAGGATTGTTACCCTGGAAGAAGTTAGCCCCGCTGGTCGTCGTCAGCAGCACCGGAACGCCGAGCACCTGCGCGTTGCGGGCCGACCACAGGCCGAGCATGAGCAGCGGGATGATGGCGACCGGCAGCAGGCGCAGCACTGTTTGCACCAGCCCCAACCGGAAGAGAAACCAGATGGCCACCAGCACGGCCAGCGGCGGCAGCACCGGCCGCACGAGGGTGGCGATGCCCAACACGACGCCGCCCATCACGCCCAACATCAGCGTGCGCGCATTGAAACGGCGGCGACCGCGCAGTGCCACCATCATCAGCAGCCACAGATAGAGCAGCGCCATGAACAGCGGCGTATCAATCAGCGTCAGGTTCTGGAAGACGAGATAAGGATAGAAGGCGGTGAACAGGCCAGCCAGCCAGCCAACCGCATCGGCGCGGCCCTCGCCCCAGCCACGAAACAGCTGCCGCCCGATCTCATAGACCGCGTAGACCGAAAGCACGTCGAGGGCGATGTGCCAAAGCGCGACGCTCAGGGCGCTGCGGCCGAGCCAGCCGTAGACTCCGGCCAGCGCATAGCTGTAGGCAGGTGGAATGGTGGCGTCAGCGACGCCGGGCGTCAGGCCATATACACCCGTCGCCAGCAGATTTTGGGCGTAGGTATCGTAGGCGGACGAGCCGTGAATGGTGCCCGTTTGATCCCACGCGAACACGGACGGGACGGCGAAGTAGACGGCCAGCCGCACGGCCACGACCAGTACGAGCAGGACGGCCAGCTTGTGGCGCAGCAGCCAGCGCAAGAGCGCAGAGTCGATCATGTGCGGCATTGTAGCGCCGCAAACCGGGCCGAGAAAGGCGGAAGGGGGCCTGCACGGGCTTGGCCACACTGGGCCAGCCCGTGCATGAATGTGCGCTCAGGCGCAGGAGGGGGAAGCGCAGGCCTTGGCGCGGCGGCTCTCACGCAGGGCGGCCAGCCGGCGCACAATGCGAGACGGCTGGCAGCAGCGGGCCAGCGCGGCCAGCCGGTCATGGGTGCGCTCGCGCTGGATGTCGAGGCCTTTCGTGATGCTGAACTGGAGCAGCGTGAAGTCGTTCGTCGCGGAATCCCCCGATCAGGCAGGCTTGCGGGCGGTGATGCGCGCGCTGAAGATGCGCGGCATGCCGGGCTTGCGTTCGACGATGTCCTCGGCTTCGGCTTTGTCCACGACGACGACCTTGGTGAAGCCGGCGGCGGTCATCAGGCCGGTGTAGGCGGCGGCATCAATCGCGCCAGTCACGCACTCAGACCACTGGTTCAGGTCGGCTTGCAGCGCCGCATCGAACTCGCCCTCGGTGACGATGTCGCTGATGGCGGCGCGGCCACCGGGCTTGAGGACGCGAAAGACCTCGGCAAAAACGGCCGGTTTGACTGGCGACAGGTTGATGACGCAGTTCGACATGACCACGTCAATACTGTTGGCGACCACCGGCAACTCTTCAATCTGGCCGCGCCGGAACTCGACGTTCGTTACGCCCATCCGCTGCTTGTGGGCATTGGCGCGCTCCAGCATAGCCGGGGTCATATCCACACCGATCACGTAGCCCGTCTCACCCACCTGCTTCGCCGCGAGGAAACAATCAATCCCGCCACCGCTGCCCAGGTCCAGCACCGTTTCGCCCGGCTGCAGGCCGGCAATCGTCACCGGGTCGCCGCAGCCCAATGACAGGCTGGTGACTTCGATGGGCAAATCGGAAACCAGCGCCGCATCGTATAGCTGAACATTGCTGGCGCAGCAATCAGAACTGCAACACGACTGCGCGCGGCTTTCCGCAATTGCCCCGTAGCGCTGCTGCACCGCGCTGTGAACCTCGGATGCCTGAGCCATTTCCATCTCTCCTGTGAACCACTTACACAGACGAACGTCTATGTATCCCGGCGAAAAAAGAGCAAGCCCCTCAGCGGCCGCTGTTGTTGTGCAGCATCAGAATGCCCTGCACGATAGAACGAGCGGGCAGAAGGGCTGTTTTCTTTCACTCATGCCATCTGAACTTCAGGAACCCCATAGAGCTGGTCCCCAAGCATTGACAGCACATCAATCCCCTTGACCTCGTAGGGCAGGAGCGGGATTTCGACGACTGGCACTGCAAATCGCGTGCCAATCTCGGCCAGGTACTGTTCCTGCATCGCCCGGCGCGCACGCGTGAATTCTGTTGTGCACTGTTCTGGCGGCAGGATAAAGTTCGCGTAGATGAGTCCGGTCTCGATGCCCAGTGTCTTCAGTTCTCCACTGGCGCGGTGGGCCTCTACAATCGGGGTGGCCTCCGGATACGTGACGAAGGCAAAGGTGCTTTGCTCAGGATCGCGCATCATATTGATGACCGACTCGAAGCGTTGCTTGGCCATATCATCGGCCGCAGCGCCGTCAACCGTCGCAAATACCTTGACATCGATCTGCTGACTCCAGTCCATCGGCAGTTCGAGCAGGCGCAGGGTGTGACCGGTCGGAGCCGTGTCAAAGACCACCACCTCCCAATCTTCCTGAGATGCGAAATCAATGAACTGATCGAAGGCAGCCATCTCCTCGGTACATGGGGAGTTCAGTTCTTCTTCCATGACCGCGATAGCTTCAGGAGCCCGCCCGCGGTCACGGGCATCATCGAGTATACGGGCGCGGTAAACGCCGGCAGCGGCTTTCGGGTCGATGTTGGTCGCCCACAGGTTAGGCACACCGTTCACCGGCGCGACCGTATCGCCCACGGGAACCCCCAGCACATCGCCGAGATGCGATGCGGGATCGGTCGTCAGGAGCAGCGTCCGGTAGCCGTGCCGGGCGGCCCAGACGGCTGTAATACTGGAGGCTGCCGTCTTACCCACGCCCCCTTTTCCGGCGAAGAAGATCGTCCGCCGCCCTGCATCGGGTAGCAGGCGCGCACGCACATCCTCGTCCGGCCATTCGGCTGGCGTGGCGGTTACGGGGCCGGCGAAACTCTGGTTCAGGCCGAAGGATTCACTGGGCGCATCTTCAAACAGGTGCGATGCGACGATACGCAGCCGGGCGACACCCTTGATCTCGCCGCTGAACTGGGGCATCCGGCGAGCAGGCAGCGGAAGCTGACCCGCGATCTGCGCCAGATAGCCCGCCTGCATGACGATGCGCTGAGCCATGAGAGCATTCGCCGCTTCGGTCTGAGGGATCACTCCGTTGACGATCAGCTCGTGGGTATGAATGTCCAGCTTGCGGAGTTCCTCCGTAGCGCGCTGAGTCTCCTTGATCGACGTGGCCTCTGGCAGCAGAACGAAGACGAAGCGTGTTTGCTCTGGGTCACGCATTCGTGCGACCGCGCGTTCGTACTTATGTTTGGACTCCTGGATCGCCGCAGCAGGACCGATGCAGGTTTGTCCGCTTCCATGCTCGGATTCCTCGATGGACCGCGCCCATTCGGCTGGCAGCTCAATCAGCCGCAGGGTGTGGCCGGTGGGCGCAGTATCGAAGACGATCACGTCGAACGGCGGCTCCCCGTTGGAAGGCAGGTCCAGAAAGTCGGTGAAGCGGTCAAACGCAGCGACCTCGGAGGTGCAAGGTCCGCTCATCTGCTCCTCGACCACCTTGACCATCTGCTCGGGGAAAAGGGAGCGCAGCGGCGCGAGGGCACGCTCCTTGTACTCGATTGTGGCCCGGTCGGGATCAATTTCCATCGCCGACAGGTTGGGCACGCCGGTAATCGCGGTGATCTGGTGTCCAATCGGCTGTTCAAACACATCAGCCAGATTGGAGGCCGGATCCGTCGTCACAATGAGCGTGCGCTGACCAGCGTCGGCATGATGCACGGCCGTTGCGCAGGCCATCGAGGTCTTGCCGACTCCGCCTTTGCCCGAAAAGAACAGGAACTGGGTCATGATTGCGCCCCTCCCGCAAGCGCCATTTCCACCTCGATCTGCGTTGGATAGGCCCCAACCTTGAGTACGCGGCTGTGTACAAGTGTGATCGGCAGGGCATCCAACTGTTTCTCACGCACGAGTTGCATCACCGGCGCAGCGTCGAGGAAGGCATTTGGATGGCTTGTCATCTGGAAACGCTCGACGCGGACACCTGAACGCTGAAGCGACAGGATCATCTCGTTGACATCAAGGAGCGTTTGATCCAGTGCCGGACCGCAAAGTCCGCTGGAGCAGCACATTGGAGGGTCGAATATCTCGACGTCCGCATGGGCAACCGAGACATTGAGCGGGTCAAGGAAGTTGAGCGGTTGAGACATGAGTGCTAACCTTTCTTGAATATAGACATCCGTCTATGTAACGAACCAAAAAAAACAACCCCTTCAGCGGCCGCTGTTGTTGAGCAGCATCAGAATACCTTGCACCGAGGCCAGCAGCGGGCGGTTGATCTCATACATGATGTACACGCCGCGCGGTTCCGCCTGAAGCAGCCCGGCGTCGCGCAGGGTCTTGAGGTGATGGGAAATCGTCGGCTGCGTGAGGTCGAAATGCGCCTCGATGTCGCAGCTGCAAAGCCGCCCGCCGCCCTGGCTGATCAGGTCGAGCAGGCGCAGGCGAACCGGGTGCGAGATAGCCCGGAAGACGTTCGCAAAATGCTCGGTCTCGGCATCCCCCAGACGGGGCGCAACGGCCGGGCAGCAGGCCTCGGATGCAGCGATCTCAATCAACGGGAAGTTCGTCATTCGCTCGCTCCTGTTCTGCGGACATGCTTCAAGTATGCGGCCGATTCGACGCTTGTCAACCGGTTTCATGGAAATTGGTCTATATATTGTGCGCGCTCAGCCCCGCCCTTCGCGCAGCATCTGAGCAAACTCGTGCGGCATATCGGTCGCCTCAATCGCGCGGGCAGCGGCCTCGACATCGTACGGCACGCGCACGAACTCCACTTGCAGGTCACGGCCCTCCGCGCGCAGCACGACGAACCCGGCACGCGGATCGCCATCTTTCGGCTTGCCCACGCTGCCCGCGTTGATGACGTGGCGGCCGCTTGGAAGCACCTTGTGATAGGGCAAATGAGTGTGCCCGCACACCAGCACGTCCACATCCACTCCATCCAGAATGCGCTCGAAGCTCTCACCGGGCCGCGTTTCGTACAGATACTCGTTGACCTTGCGCGGACTGCCGTGCACCAGCAGCACCCGCAGGTCACCCAGCGTCAGCGGAATCGATGAAGGCAGATCGCGCAGGTAGGCCTTATGTTCGGCGGCCGTAACCGCATTGGTCCAGGCAATAGATCGCCTGCCGCGCGCCTCTTCGACTTCCGTTTTGTAGGCGCAGCCACAGTCGTCGCTCTCGTGCCCCACGCCGAGATCGTAGTTTCCCATGAGCGTGGGAATGGCGAGGGCGCGCATCGCCGCAACAACCTCGTTTGGCTGCACGCCATATCCCACCAAATCACCCAGGCAGTAGACGCCGGTCAGACTGCGGGCGTCGAATTCGCCGAGGACGGCCTCCAGTGCGGGTAAGTTACCGTGAATATCCCCGAAGATAGTGAGCATGGACACAGCGGCTCATCCTCTCTTTCTGAGATGAACGAATGTCCACAAGTATCGCCAGCGTTCGTTAAGCCACCGCGAAATCGAGGTTAAGGCGGCCTATCAATGGCAGCGGGATGAGGGGGTGTCAGGTTAACGATGCCGTGGGGGGCCGTTCCGCCTCGATCTGCCCGTCGGCTACGCGCCACAGGGCGGCCCGCTGCAAAAAGGCCGGTGTGAAAATATCCACCTCGGTCGTGGTCGCCAGCGTCTGCGTGACGCCGTTAACGCGCTCCAGCAGCCAGGCGCGGCGATTGGCGTCCAGTTCAGCGGCCACCTCGTCGAGCAGCAGCACCGGCCACTCGCCAATCTGGTCGCGCATCCACTGCAATTCGGCCAGCTTGAAGGCGAGGACGGCCGTGCGTGACTGCCCCCGGCTGCCATATAGCCCCACGTCGCGGTCGTTGATGGCCAGCCGCAGTTCGTCGCGGTGCGGGCCGGAGAGCGTTACGCCGCGCTGAATGGACTCGCTGCGCTCCTCTTGCAGGCGGCCCGCGAACTGCGGCGCGACCTGCGCCGGGTCGAGGTCACGGTGCAGGTCAAGGCCGAGCGCGTTGAAGGACAGTTGACCATCGCCGGCGGCGGTGGGTGCAAAGCTGGGCTGATAACGCAGAGTCAACGTTTCGCGCCGACCGGTCAGGTCGAGGTGGGCGCGCTGGGCGGCATATTCAATCTCGCGCAGGAAGCGCTGACGCGCGGCAATGATGACCGCACCAGCCGCCACCAACTGCTCATCCCAGTAGTCAAGCTCGCGCGGCGCGGCCTGGCGCTCTGCTATCCGGCGCAGCAGTGCGTTGCGCTGTGGCAGCACGCGCTCATAGGTTTCGACCGCCTGCAGGTAGCTGGCGTCCACCTGCCCCAGCGTGGCGTCCATGTAGCGGCGGCGTTCGCTTGGCCCGCCCTCGATCAGCTGCAGGTCGTGAGGCAGGAACAGCACGACGTTGAG
>JAEURB010000257.1 GCA_016788435.1 Anaerolineae bacterium
TCGCCGTCTCCGTTGGCGCGCAGCACCGGAACCGCCTTGCCGTGCGCCAGCAGCAGGTGATGGGCTGCGCGCAAATAGGACTCCCAATGAGCGATGCCGGGCGCATGAATGCCAATACCATAGCCGAGGTAGGAACTGACCCACGGCTCATTCAGCGTCATCCAGTATTTGACGCGGTCACTCAACTCCTTCGACACGGCATCGGCATACTCAACGAACGCATCGGTGAGGAAGCGCTGCGTCCACCCGCCACGGTCCGAGAGAATCTGAGGCAAGTCCCAGTGATACAGCGTGGCGAACGGCGTGATGTTGTGCTGGAGGAGCGTGTCCACCAACCGCTTGTACCAGTCCAGGCCGGCCTGATTGACCGCACCCACCCCATCCGGCAGGATGCGCGGCCAGGCAATCGAGAAGCGATAGGCTGTCACACCAAGCTCGGCCATCAATTTGACGTCTTCTTCGACGCGGTGGTAGTGATCATCAGCCACGTCACCGTTGCTCTTGTCCAGAATCGCACCCGGTTTGCCACAGAATGTGTCCCAGATTGAGGGCGAACGCCCGTCCTCGTACGCCGCACCTTCAATTTGATAGGACGATGTTGCCGTACCCCAGACGAACCCGGCTGGAAAATGATAGACAGCCATTCAATCTCGCTTTCTGTTAGGCCCGTACCTGCGCAGCCGCTGCAGCCGACTCCGCACTGTTAACACCTGTCGCTCCACCCTCGAAGAGGTAGCAGCGCGTCATACGCCCTCCACCCAGGTCCGTCACGGGCGGCATCGCCTCATGACACCTGGCCATGACATGCTTGCAGCGCGGCGCAAACGGGCACCCCTGCCCTACTGCGCCAAGGCTGGGCACCTCCCCCGTGATCTCCACCTCCTGGGTGCGCAGTCCACGCGAGGGGTCGGGCACAGCCGACAGCAGAAGCTGCGTATAGGGGTGCTGAGGGCTGCGGATCAGTTCTTCGCTCGGCCCCGACTCGACCACACGGCCGGCATACATCACCATCGTTTCGTCGGCAAAGTAGCGCGCGCTGGCGAGATCGTGGGTGACGTATAGGAACGCAATATTGTTCTCATCGCGCAACTGCGCCATCAGGTTGAGCACGCCCATGCGGATGGATACGTCGAGCATGGACACCGGTTCATCGGCCAGAATCACCTTCGGCTCAACGGCCAGCGCGCGCGCAATCGCCACCCGCTGCCGTTGGCCACCGCTCAACTGATGCGGATACTTCTCTGCAAACTCCTCGGCCGGCGTGAGCGAGACGCGCTTTAGCAGCAATTGCACCTCTTCCTGAATGTTTCCGCGCTTCGCTTTCTTATGCAGGAGCAGCGGGCGCTTCAGGATGTACTCGACGCGGTGCACCGGGTTCAGTGAGCCAAACGGGTCCTGGAAGATCATCTGCACGTGTCTGCGATAGTCAAGCATGGCCTTCCGTGAGTGCGCCAATGCCACATTCTTCCCATCGTAAAGAATGTCACCGGCCGTCGGGTCATACAGCCTGGCAATCAGGCGCGCAGTCGTACTCTTGCCGCTGCCACTTTCGCCGACCAGTGCGACCACTTTGCCCGGATACAGCTTGAACGACACGTCTTCCAGCGCCTTCACGATATTGACGCGCATCGCATTCCCGGATTTGAAGTGCTTGGTCAATCCACGCACTTCGAGAATGGGGTCTTGCTCAGCCATTGGGAACCTCATCTTTCGCGTCGAGCAGGTGGCACGCTGCCCAATGGTTCGGGCCATACTCGGTGAACACCGGCACAACTTGCTGGCACAGGCCGTCAAGTGCCACGTCACAGCGCGGATGGAAGCGGCAGCCCCCGGGCGGCGTCACCAGGTCTGGCGGCGAACCGGGGATACCACGCAGCTGCGAACGCGGGCCGCTGACGGTTGGGAACGAGTCCATCAGCCGCTGCGTGTAGGGGTGCCTGGGCCCACGAAAGATGTCCTGCGACCGGGCCATTTCGATCAACTGCCCGGCATACATGATGCCGACACGATCGGAAAACTCGACCATCAGCGACAGGTCGTGCGATATGAAGAGGATCGAGAAGTTATAGCTTTCCTTCAACCGCCTTATCTCGTCCATGATCTGCTTCTGCACGACCACATCGAGCGCCGTCGTCGGCTCGTCAAGCACAATCAACTGCGGATTCAGCGCCATCGCAACAGCGATCACCACGCGCTGGCGCATTCCTCCGCTCAACTGATGCGGATAACTGGTAATTCGAGCCGGATCAATGCCAACGATTTCGAGGAGCTCTACCGAGCGGGCGCGCGCCTGCTCTTTGGTCATATCGGTGTGGGCGAGGATGGCGTCGGCAATCTGATTGCCCACCGTCAAGACAGGATTCAGGGCATTCATGGCGCTTTGAAAGACAATGGACATGTGCTTCCAGCGGAAGTCGCGAAGCTGATCCTCGCTCAGCGTGGTGATGTCCAGCCCATGAAACAGGACTTGGCCGCCTGCGATTTCCGCCGGGTAGCGCAGCAGGCGTAACACCGCATTGGCTACGGTCGTTTTGCCGCACCCGCTTTCTCCTGCCAGGCCAAGCACTTCGCCTTGCATCAGGTCAAACGACACATCCTGAACGGCCTTCACCTCACCGCGCTTCGTGTGATAAACCACCGACAGGTTTCGAACCGAAAGCAGCGGTTCACCTTCGGCGAGCGGCGGCAGAACCAGGTTTGATTCGGGGGCCGGCTGCCGGGTCATACTGCCGCCTTCGCTTTCTTTTTCTTCTGAACGCGGTCGGTGCGTAGCCGGGGATTGGAGATCTCGTCAATGCCGTAGTTGATCAGCACCAGCGCAAAGCCAACCAGCGCAATGCACACACCCGGCGGGATGAACGTCCACCAGGCGTTGGTCATCAGCGCGGCATTGTTCTGCGCCCAGTAGAGGATCGTGCCCCACGTAACAATGTTCGGATTGCCCAGGCCGATAAATTCGAGCGTCGCCTCGGTGAGCACTGCATACAGCACCGCGCCAATCCACGCCGAGGCCACCAGTGAGGTCATGTTAGGCAGGATCTCAAAGAGGACGATTCGCCACGTCGGTTCACCAGTTACCCGCGCCGCCGCCACGAAATCACTATGCCGGATGGTCAGGGTTTGCGAACGCAGCACGCGCGCGCCATATGCCCAACTTATCGAGGCCAGCACCAGCACAATGGTCATTGGCCCCGGACGGTCAATGAATCCGGATATCACAATGATCAGGGGCAAGGCCGGGATCACCAGCACAACATTGGTGAGCAATGACAGAATTTCATCGGACCAGCCGGAAACATAGCCCGACGTGATGCCGATGATGACCGCGATCAGGATGACAACCGAGCCGGTGACAAAGCCGACCAGCAGTGTCACCCGCGTCCCCCATACCAGTTGCGTGAACACATCCTGCCCCTGCCGCGTCGTGCCGAGCGGATGTTCGAGGCTGGGCGCTTCATGTGGACGGCCCACCATGCGATTCGGGTCTTTAGTCGGCGCGATGACCGGCGCGAATATGGCCACCAGCACGAAAAAGGTGATTATCCCGGCACCAATCGCTGCCTTACGGTTGCTCAGCAGAGCGCCAAGCAGCCCCAGCCTTCCCCACGACAACCGTGGGAATCGCCGTGTGGAGGATGCGGACGCGGAAGATGTGGCCGCGTTATCCATAGTCTCCCCCTTAGCTCCGCACGCGCGGGTCCAGCACGACATAAGCCGCGTCGGCCAGGAAGTTTGCGCCAAGAACGGCCATCGTGATCAGGAGGAAACAGCCCTGCATTAACGGATAATCGCGCGCATTGATGGCAGTGAGGAGGGTGTAGCCGATTCCGGGGTACGAGAACACGACTTCTGTGACGATTGCGCCGCCGACAATAAATCCTAGCGACATCGCAAAACCCGTGATGCTGGGCAGCATGGCATTGCGGGCGGCATACGCGTACTTAACCCGGCGGTCGCTCAAGCCCTTGGCCTGCGCCAGAGCCACGTAGTCGGCCGAAAGCACGTTAATCATGCTATTGCGCATCCCCAGCAACCACCCACCCACAGCTGTCAGGATGATGGTCGTAGCCGGCAGTATCATGTGATAGATCACGCTCAACACATACTGCGGATTCGTCCAATCCTGATTGATGTCCAGCGAAGCCGCGTGACCGAGCGGGAACCAGTCCAGCTTGAGCGCGAAGACATACAGCATAATCATCGCCAGCCAGAAGTATGGAAACGCGCCGAATAGGCCGGTGATTGGCACGACAAATGCATCTACGAACCTGCCGCGTTTCCACGCTGCCCGGATGCCGAGGAACATACCCAGACTGAAGGAAATCAGGGTGGCCACACCAAGCAGGCGTATCGTCCACGCCAGCCCCACCCCAAGCACCTGTGAGACGGGTGCCGGAAACCAGGCGATAGAGGTGCCCAGGTTGCCTTGCAGCAGATTGGCCAGGTATGAGGCGTATTGCTCAGTGATCGGCCCGTCCACAAAGCCGAACGTCTTATACAACGATTCGACCGACGCAGGGTCCATGCGACCCTGAAAGCGGGCGAACATCATCTGAACCGGATCACCCGACATAAGGCGGGGGATCATGAAATTGATGGTAATGGCCACAAATAACGCTATCAGATAGAACACCGCCCGCCGTCCGAGAAAACGCATCCCTATGTCCTCCGTACTCTGAATCGGGCGCGTTTTGCTGGCTTGCCCGCGTTCATGCTGCGAGAAGGGCTGGAGCGTAACGCTCCAGCCCCGATTTGATACTGTGACTACTGGCCGGTTGGTACCAGGTTCAGCACGATCAGCAGGCGCGAATTGTGGACGTTACCGCGCCACGGGCTGCCCATCGTGTAGTAGTCTTCTTCCGTCGGGAAGCCGGTGAACCGGGTGGTGTTCCACTCATACCACGCTGGGCCGGGGAACAATGGGATAGCGACCACGTTCTCGACGTACAGGTTCTGGAGCTGGTTGACAATCTCAGCCTGCTCGCCCCCGTCGGCGGTCGAAGTGAACGCATCGAGCAGCGCATCGGCTTCATCGCTCGTCCAGCCGCTCCACAACTGCGCATTCCGCAGGCCGTCTTCACCGATCAAACCGCTGTACATCACGTTGTAGTAGAAGTTCCACGGCGTGCGGCCGATATCGCTCCAGCCGATGGACACGTCATAGGCGCCAGTCTGCAGGTTATTCAGCCACTCGCCGAATTCGGGGGTGACGACCTGCGCGTTCAGTCCTACGTCCTGGAAGTTCTGGCTGATAATCTGAACGCTGGTGACCCAGTCGGTCCAGCCATTGACGACCTGCACGTTGAAGGCAAGCTGCTCGCCGGCGGGCGTTTCACGGAAGCCGTCGCCGTCAGTATCCGCGTAGCCGGCTTCGTCGAGGATGGCCATTGCCGTCTCGGGCGAGTACGTACCGAGGCCCATTTCCGCAGCCTTGTCAAGCGCACCCTGGTCAATCCATGATTCATGGCGCGGCCCAATACCGGTCGGGTTGCCCGGGACGGTATAGCCGTACATGCCGATGTTCACGACGCTTTCGTAGTCAATCGCGGCGCTCATCGCGCGGCGCAGGTTGACATCACCGAATGGTTCCTTGGTCGTGTTGGCGTACAACTGAACCGAGGAGTTGCCCGGCCAGAAGAAGAAGTGGTTGTTTTCGGGGTCGAGCGCAACAAACGTCGTCTCGATATCCGGAACGAAGTTGCCAGCCCAGTCAAGTGACCCGTCCAGCAGCGCCAGATTCGCCTGTTCGTTGCCGGGGTACGCCGGGTAGCGGAGGCACGGAACCTGCGGCTTGCCCTCCTGCCAGTAATTCGGGTTCGCACCGAGTTCGTACACCTGGTCTTCGAACCGCTGGATGATGCTGAAGGGGCCGGTCGCAACCGGATTTTCGTTGATGAACGTGACGGGGTCTTCCACCGCGGACCAAATATGCTCCGGCACCGGGTTCATCTGGCCGATCAGCGTGTCAGCCTGCGTGAAGACCTTGTTGAAATGGAATACGACCTGAGTCGGGCTGGTCGCTTCGACACTGTCAATGAAGCTGAGCATGCTGGTGCGGTCCAGCTCTGGGTACTGCTGGAGCAAACCAATGGTGAAGACGACATCATCGGCCGTAAACGGCTCGCCGTCATTCCACAGGACGCCTTCCTGCAGGTTCATTGTCAGCGACAGCAGATCATCGCTATACGCCCAGTCCGTGGCCAGCCACGGGGTGGGTTCGCCCGCCAGCACCGGATTCCACAGGATCAGCGGTTCATAAATCATGTCCTGTGTTTCGTTGATGGGATCGGGCGCGAACGGGTTGAAATTGCGAACCCAGGCGGACGCGGCGCGGTGTGTAACTGTCACGCATTGGGTGGAGGTGTCCTGCGCGCTGACAAGGGACACGCCCATGCTCAGCACGAAGACGACGAGGAGGACACGGAGAAACCACTTGGACATCAGGTCTTTCCTCCAAACTTGCAAAACGAAACACTTCGAGCGAATGATGCGTTGCCGGTTCGTTATAGTCTGCTATGATCCTCCTCTGGTCATTCTGCTTGCCCCACAGGACTCGCGGATGACTAGGCGCGTCGGCAGGATGACCTGTCGAGGTTCTGTCGGCGCGCCTTCCACTAACGCGATCAACATCCGCACCGCCGCTTCACCCATCTCCTCGATGGGCTGGCGAACGGTCGTCAACGGCGGCCGGGTAGTCACCGAGAACGGCATATCATCAAAGCCGGCCAGCGCGATTTGGCCGGGCACCCCGATTCCAGCCTCGTCCAAGGCACGCAGCGCGCCAAGCGCCATCGTGTCGTTAGACACAAACACGGCCTGCAAATCGTGGCGCAGCAGGTGCTTCATGGCCCGATAGCCCGAAGGCTCATCGAAATTGCCTTCCGAAATCCACTCTGGCAGCGGGGAGACCGCAGATTCGGCCAGTCCATCCAGGCACCCGATCAGGCGAGCACGGGCCTCACCTTTATTCAGCGGACCAGCGATCACACCAATCCGGCGGTGGCCGAGCGATGCCAGATGCTTGGCAGCCTCATATGCACCCCGGCGGTTGTTCACGTCTACGTAGTTCGCGCCGTCAAACTGCGGAGGGCCGATTTGCACGAACGGATACCCTGCCCTGCTCAGGTTCTGCAGTATGGGATCCTTGTCATCGGCCGACATAATCAGAATGCCGTCGAAAAACGCATTATTGAGGATGCGCTCGCCAAAGCGTTCTTCCTGATGTTCAACGCCGCCAATCCACAACATGATCGCGTAGTCGGCTTCAGCAGCCGCCCGGGCGATACTTTGCAAGATGATGAGGAAGAATGGATCGTTGAACGCTTCGCCGTAAGGCTGAGGGATGACGACGCTGAGAACGCGTGTCTGCTGTGTCACCAGGGCTCGCGCTGCACTGTTCGGGCGGAACTGCTGCTCAGTAATCACGCGCATCACCCTGGTACGCGTGCGTGCGCTCACGTTTGGGTGATTGTTGACCACACGGCTGACCGTAGATTTGGATACGCCAGCCAAACGCGCGATGTCTTCGAGATTATGAATACTCATCGTCGTTTCATAAATGGGAACGTTCCCAACATGATTTAGTATAGGCACGCCGAATCGGCGATGTCAACAAGTTCGACTTGGACAATCCGCACAAAGATCGATAAATGTTCGCAAGGAAGTCTCTGGGATTTGCAGGCGCAGCCGGTATGGCCGCCGCTCTCCTCATAGCCCTCGCCGCCGCCGCCGGTAGCGCACGTCTGCCCCATGTCCTCGCCTATGAGGCAGGCATTTCTCCTCATCGCGACATCTTCCTGCTCGATACCGAATCGAGAGTCGAGCATAACGTTTCACATTCGGCGGCCGATGACTACGCCCCGTCGTGGAACATGGCCGGCGGCCGGCTCGTCTATCGGGAAGCCGTCAATAACCGGTTCGGCATTTTGTTTGCTCTGGACTTGGGAACGTTCACAATGACCAGCTACAGCGGAACAGACAGCCGCGAAGACTCAATTGCCCGCGCTGGCTGGGAAGCCGGTGGCGTCTCGCATGTCTTCACACTTGGTTACGGCCAGATGTGGCTGGGCGATACCGGGAAGCCAATCGAGCCAGTCGGTTACGGTTTCTCCCCTGCCCTGTCGCCGGATGGCGTCTGGGTTCTCTACTACGCCGATTCACCGGACGATTTGAACGCCGAGGTCTATGCCTACGACCACAACGCCCACCGCACGTTGAACCTGAGCCAGCACGCGGCTCACGATTGGATTCCTGCCTGGTCGCCAGATGGCAGCCAGGTTGCATTCGTATCCACGCGGGACGGAAATGCGGAAATCTACGTCGTGCCGTTCTCGTGCGCCGAGGCCCGGCGGTGTGGCCATGCCGCCCGGCGGCTCACCGAAAACAGCACCGCTGACCTTGACCCGGCATGGTCGCCTGACGGGCGCGTAATTGCCTTCGTGCGCGGTGACAGCAGCCGCAGCCAGATTTACACGGTTGAATTGGATTCAGGCATTGTCCAACCAGTCACAAGCGGAGATTTGAGCCGGCGTGCGCCCGCATGGATGCCCTAACCTGGCCGCAGCGGGCTGATCCATTCCGAGTCAACCGAAGCGCGAACGGTGTCGCCAACGCGAACCGGCCCGGCCGCGAACGTCCGCAGCGGAACGCGCACCGTCAGCGCCTGTCCTTCGATAGACAGACTGACGCGGTAAACATCGCCCAGATAGGCGCAGTCCTGCACGATCCCTTCGGGCAGGTTCCAGCCACCCTCGCCCAAACTGATCCCTTCGGGATGAAGCAGCAGGAGTGGAGCACCCGCCGGAAAATCCAATCCAGGGAGCCACCGCCCAACAATTTCCCTCGGCAGGCAGTTACCGAGGCCAAGAAAGTCCGCCGTGAACTCGCTGGCCGGGGCGCGATAAATCGCCTCGGGAGTCCCGATTTGCTCGACCTGTCCCTCGCGTAGCACGGCGATCCGATCCGCGATGACCAGCGCCTCGCGCTGATCGTGTGTGACGTACAGGGCCGTCAAGCCAACCCGCCGGAATATCGCGCGTAGTTCGATGGTCAGATAGTCGCGCAGCGCGGCGTCGAGCGAACCGAGCGGCTCGTCCAGCATCAGCAAACGAGGGCTGGGCGCGAGGCTCCGTGCCAGCGCCACTCGCTGCTGCTCACCGCCGGAAAGCTGGCTCACCGCGCGCTGCTCGAAACCTTCCATGCCCACCAGCGCCAGGAGTTCCCTCGCCCGCGTTCGAGACGCTTCGCGCGGTCCTCCCTGCATCTCCAGCCCAAAGGCCACGTTATCCAGCACGCTCAAATGCGGGAACAGTGCGAAGCTCTGAAACATCAGCCCGACGCCTCGCTTGTGCGGCGGCACGCCCAGCAGCGAGCGGCCGTCCAGCCGCACATCGCCGCGCCGGGGTGTCTCCAGCCCGGCGATAGTCCGCAGCAGCGTCGTCTTCCCGCAGCCGCTGGGGCCAAGCACCGCGACCACCTCCCCGCTGGCGACCTCCAGATCGAGGCCGCGCAGGACAGGATCGCCTTCATAGTCCACTTCAAGCCTGCGGATTTGCAGCATGGCTAAATCCCGCCCGGCCGGCCGCCGCGCAGCCGTTCCATCCCGATAAATGCCAGCGCACACATCAGCAGCAACAGCGTGCTGAGAGCTAGCGCCTGCTGATAATTACTCCCGCCCGGCCGCCCCAGCAGGCGATAAACAGCCACCGGCGCAGTCGTCCATTCCGGCCGCGCAATGAACAGCGTCGCGCCAAACTCGCCCATGCTGACAGTGAAGGCGAACAATGCACCCACCATCAGCGCCGGCCTGATGAGTGGCAGCAGGATGCGCCGCCAAACCGTCACCGGCGGCGCGCCGAGCACCAGCGCCGCCTCGCGCAGGTCAAGCGGCAACCCGCGCAGTGCAGGTGTCAGCGTTCGCACGATCAGCGGGATGGCCACCAGTGTGTGCGCCAAAGGCAGGAGTATCCAGGCGCTACGCAGGTTCAGCGGCGGCTTGTCAAGAGATATGACGAAGCCGAGGCCCAGCAGCACGGCGCTGGCCGAAAGCGGAAGCAGCACAATCAAGTTCAGCAGCGCGTGCTGCTTTCCCCGCCCCATCCACAACGCGGTAGCTGTCAATGCACCAAGGGGAACTGCCAGTAGCACAGCCGCCCCGGCGATCAGCAGCGACTGCGCCAGCGCGCTCAACGCCGGCTGGTTGAGAACGGACTGGCGGCTGGTTTCCCCCAGCAGCTCGTAAGCGCGCAGCGTCAGGGTCCCATCGGGGCCAGTCACCGACTGCAGCGCCAGCAGGAGCAGCGGCACGATCAGCAGCAGGCTCAGGCCACCTACTGTGACAGTAACCGCCGCCCACTCTCGCAGCCGGCGTGGCGTACGCAGCTCAGGCGGCCCCGCAGTGGCGGCCGTCCGCCGGTCAAGGATAGAGAAGACCGCGATCAGGACGGTCATGAAAAGCATCTGGAGGATGCTCAGTGTGGCAGCCGCCGCCAGGTTGAACATGCCGGTTGTCTGCCGGTAAATCTCGACCTCGACAGTGGCGATGCGCGAGCCACCCAGCAGCAGCACCACGCCAAAGCTCGTGAACGTGAAGATGAAGACCAGCAGCGCGGCCGACAATATGGACGGCAGCGCCAGCCGCAAGCGGATGCGCCACCATAGGCTCAGAGGTGGCGCACCGAGCAATCGCGCCGCTTCCTCGGCGCGCCTGTCTCGCGTCATCCAGTGCGTAATCAGAATGCGCAGCACGACCGGCGTGTTGTAGAAGACGTGCGCGACGATGACGATAGTCAGCGTCCGTTCCAGCGCCAGTGACGGGCCATCCGGCCCCAACAGCGTTCGCAGCGCCGAATTGATCAGCCCGTTCTGCCCGACCACAGCCAACAGCGCCGCCGCCACGACCACTGTTGGCAGCACAAACGGCAGTGTGACCAGCGCCAGAAACAGCCCCCGCCCGCGAAAGCGGAAGCTCCCCAGCACATAACTGGCCGGGATGCCGATCAGCAAACACAGCGCCGTCGAAATCAGCGCCTGCACAGCCGTGAACGCGAACAACTGGGCCGTATAGCCGCCCTCCAGCAGCGAGCCCAGCACCTCCCCACCCGTCAGCCCCAGCCCGGTGACGAGAATATTGACCAGCGGATAGAAGAAGAACAGGCCCAGAAAGACCAGCGGAATAGCTGCCAGCCGCCAGGAGGC
>JAEURB010000455.1 GCA_016788435.1 Anaerolineae bacterium
CGTGATATTGAGCACGGCCGCCACATCCGGGCTGGCGGTCATCAGATCGAGCTGGAAGCTGGATAGTTCCATCACCACGCGGTCGGTAGCGCGGATGATGGGCAGCACGTCGAGCAGCACTTCACCGATATTGCCGCCCACCCATGTTCGATAGCCCGCCCGTTTGACGATTTCGGCGGTGAGGGTGGTGGTGGTGGTTTTGCCGGCGCTGCCGGTGATGCCGATGACCGGCGCGGGGCAGCGTTCGAGGAACATCTGCGCGTCGTTGGTGAGCGGGATGCCCTTTGCCTGCGCCGCCTGCACGATGGGCAGTTCCAGCGGCACGCCGCCGGAGATGCACACGGCATCCACGCCATCGAGCAGCGCCTCGCTCTGGTCGCCGAGGGCCAACGTCACGCCGGGGTAGTCGCCAGGCGACACGCCGAGCTGTTCGGCGGTCTTGCTGTCGGAAACAAGCACGCGCGCGCCAGTAGTGGGCAGCCAGCGGGCGAGCGCCCGGCCCTGCCGCGCCATACCAAGCACCAGTATCAGTTGTCCGTCGAGCGGGTCTGTCATGCAGTCACTGACCAGTAGGTTTTGAACATCCCGAAATCGCGCGCCTGCTGCCAGGTGAGCCGCGCATTCTTGAGAGTACCATAACCAGGGTCATCTATCTGTACCGCATCATCGCCCATTGCATCCAACCGGATGAAGTGGTTCTCCATGCCGACCACAATCTGCGCACCAGCGTCGAGCAATGGGCTGATGGCCTTGAGCACCGATTTCTTGTACGCGCCAACGGTGAGGATAGCGTCGGCATCGAGCGCCTCGTATTTGGCCTTGGCGGCCTCTTTATCCTTGACGCCCGCGCCCAGCATCGCCCGTGTGTAATCGCGGCGGGCCGTGCCAATCGTCTCCAACTTGCCGGTGCTGATCCAGCCCTGCTGCGGCACCGTGCCAAAAGCGGTCAGCACATCAGTGATGGTCTTATGGGCCGTGGTCGCGCCGGCGGCCTTGTCACGCGCCTTGCTCACCGCCTTGTCGAACTTATCGGCGTCCATTTCGGCGGCATCTTTCGGCATCTGGCGGGCGATTCCGATCAGCGACATGTAGTCGGGCAGGCGCAGCGCCTCAAAATCGGCAGCAGCTTCATACTTGGCGCGTGCCAGATACTTACCCTCCAGCGCGTCGAAGATTTGCTGAAGCAGCGCCGTATCACCCCAGCGCCCATCGTAATCGGCGCGGGATTTGCCAAGCCCCTCGACCACCATAGCCGGAACCGTAATGTTGCAGGTGCGCTGCCAGCCCTTCTTGTCGCCCTTGGTCAGCATATTGGTATTCGCGATCTGGTTGTAGTACGGGGCCAGCGGCGCGAGGCGGCGGTACAGATAGGCGACCGAATTGCTGAACACGTCATCGGTCACATTCAGGACATCGGGCGTCAGTTCGGCGATGCGGGCGCGCGCTTCCGCGATTTTCTGCACGCGCTCCTTACGGGCATCACCCGTCTCTTCCTTGTGCTGCTTCTCGACCGGAACGGGCGAGGCTTCCATCGCCTCAATCAGCGTGATGATGTTCCGGTAGGCCGGGTGCTCGATGGCAGGCGTCATGTTCAGGCCAGGCACGTCTTCTGCGCCAGTGGCGCCGGGCGTCGTCGTATCCACCGTCTCGGGGGCGATATCGCCGCTCGCGCCGCTGAGATCGAGGTTACTGCGCCGCGTCCAGCCAGACAGCGGCGGCCCGTACGCACCGTCATCCATCACCTGCGAGACGTGTACATAACGCAGACCGTCTTTTTTGGCGCTGCCGAGGATTTCGACCTTCGAGCCTTTGGTGAATTTCGTGCCGGTGTTCTTCAGGTCTGGCGGGCCGGTGCGCAGCCGGGCATCGGAGTCAGTGACCATCGCCGCGCCGCCCGCGCCATCGGCGGACGAGATTGGAGTCGCCGGACTTGCCGCCCCCGGCGCACTGCCCCCAGTGCCGCTGATCGCGCCCGAAGCCATGTCCCACAGGTCAGACAGCAATCCGCGCTGTATGCGCTGTGGCGGCGTGGCCGTATCTTCCAGCAGGCGCTGCAAGGCCTGGTTGCCCAGCGTGCGCTGGAGCATGAGATGCGGGGGCATTGCGGATTGTATATTTTCGCCCGGTGCGGTTGCGGGGGCAGCAGTGGTGTGGTCGTCAGCGTACAAACGGCGCAGCTTGCGGCGGGTCATCGTTCGGCCCTGGAAATTAACGGCTGTTGGATTCCGTTGTATGCGGATTTCTACAGCAGCGCCAGTGACACGCCGAGAATCGCCGCCAGCAGGCCCACCAGCCAGAAACGCTGCACGACCTGAGTTTGGCTCCAGCCGCCCAACTCGAAGTGGTGATGCAGCGGCGCCATGCGGAACAGGCGCTGGCCTTTGGTGCGCTTGTAGTACACGACCTGCAGCATGACAGACAATGCCTCGGCAACCGGCACGATGGCGATAATCGGCAGCAGCAGCCATTGGCCGGTCATGATCGCGATGGTAGCCAGCGCCGCGCCAAGCGCCAGCGAGCCGGTATCACCCATGAACATCTGGGCCGGCTGGGCGTTGTACCACAGGAAGGCGAAGCACGCGCCGACGAGGATGAACGAGAACTGGACGAGGAAAATCTGCCCCTGCAGGAAAGCGATGATGCCGTAGGCGAGGAAGGCGCTGGCCGTGATGATGCCCGCCAGCCCATCCAGCCCGTCAGTCAGGTTGAAGGCGTTCGAGAAACCGACGATCAGGAAGACGCCCATCGGGATGAAGAGCAGTGGTGGGAGCGCAATCGGGATGTTGATCAGGGGAAGCAGCATCTGATTGGCGAACTGGAATCCGCCGCCGTACTGCGAGATGATCAACATGGCGATAGTCGCCAGCAGGATTTGGGCCAGCATCTTCCAGCGGCCCTTAATGCCCTCACCGCGTGGCCGGTTCCCGCGTGAGCGGCGGATGCCCTGCCAGTCGTCATACGCGCCGAGCAGCGAGAAACCGACCAGCACGAACAGCGGCAGCAGGATGCTCAGGCCGGTGACCGACGAGCCGCGCAGCACCGCCACGAAGTTGGCCAGCACCACGATCAGCACGACCGGGAAAACGATCAACAGGCCGCCCATCGTGGGTGTGCCGGCCTTCAACTGGTGGCTCTCCATCAATTCGACGCGAATCTGCTTGCCGACGCGCAGCCGGCGCAGGATTTCGACAAACGGGCCGCCCCAGATCACGATCAGGACGAAGGTCAGCACGCCCATCGAAAGGGCCAGCGGTAGTTGGGTACTCATAGACGCTCCGCCAGAAGAAAGTGACGAGTTGAAAGTTGAAGGTTGAAAGTTGAAAGACGAGCGTGGCGGCCAGGCACATAGCCGCTGGCGGCCAATGACGCTGGCATGGATTCTGTTTTCAACTTTGAGCTTTCAACTTTCAACCAGATTTCCTTACCGCTGGATATTGCTGATCGAGCCGCCCTCGGCTGCCAGCGCGCGCCGCACATCGTCGGGCGGGATGGAGAGGGCCACGACCAGTTTTTCGGCAAGCCGCTGGAAGACCGGCGCGGCGACGAGGCTCGCCCAGTAGTCACGCGGGCGATCCAGCCGGATCAGCACACTGATTTGCGGGTCGTCGG
>JAEURB010000355.1 GCA_016788435.1 Anaerolineae bacterium
GCGACAGCATCTCCGGTAAGGTCACCAATCTGTGCGACTTCGGCGCATTCGTCGACCTCGGCGGGCTGGAAGGCTTGATTCACATCAGCGAATTGAGCTGGGGGCGCGTCGGGCATCCCGCGGATATTCTGGAACGTGGGCAAGAAGTCACGGCCTACGTGCTGGAGGTCAATCAGGAAGCCGGGCGCATCGCGCTCAGCCTCAAGCGCCTGCATGCTGACCCGTGGGAAACGGTGCATCTGCGCTACCAGATCGGCGAGAACGTGCAGGGCGTGATCACCAATGTAGTCGATTTCGGCGCGTTTGCCCGCATTGAGGAAGGCCTGGAAGGGTTGATCCACGTCAGCGAGCTGGCGGAGGGGCATTTCCTCCACCCGCGCAACGTCGTCTCGGAGGGGCAGCAGATCAACGCCCGCATTCTGAGCATCGACGGGCGCGCGCGACGCCTCGGACTCAGCCTGCGTTCCATTTCCTAGTAGGGTAAACCGTTGGCTCAGGGTAAATCCAATAAAGTCGAGGCGAAGAAGCCCGACACAAAAGCAAATAGCAAGACGGCCAAAGCCACACCGCCGCCCGTCGAGGACCGTTCCGACCGGCTTGATAAGTACACCGTCAAGCCGGAGTTCTGGGACACGATTCTCGATGCCCTGCCGCCGTGGGGTGACGAGATCGCCGCCATTGTGCTGATCATCTTCGGCGTGATGTCGTTCCTGTCGCTGCTCAATGCCTCGCCGGATGCGAGCGTGGCCGCGGCGTGGTCGAGCGCGCTCACCGGCTTGTTCGGCTACGGCAGCGCGATTGTGTGCGCGGGCATCTTCGGCCTCGGCGTGATCATTCTGCTGCCCAAGCTCGGCATCGTCATCCGCTTCCCCACGCGGCGCATCCTCGCGTTGGAGATCGCCTTCCTGTCGGCGCTGGCGCTGCTGCACCTGCTGGCCGGCGAAACCGAACTACGTTCATTGGCGCGGCTCGGGCGCGGCGGCGGTCAGGTTGGCTGGGCGCTCTCGTCGATTATCACCAGTCTGCTCGGTTCCGGCGTGGCGCTGGCCGTGTATGGCGCGCTCTTCGTCATCGCGATTGCGATGGTCATCGGCATCCGCCGCGCCACCGTGATCAACTTCTTGAGCCGCATCACCACAGCGCTGCGCGACTCCTCTGACCGCCTGCGGCCACCGCCGGAAGCCGAACCTGAAATCAAAACCACGCTGGATACCGCGCTCAAGCCGGATACCACTGTCGTCATCGATCAAGCGGGTGTTCCGGCACTGGTACCCACGGCCAGCGCGGCTAACGTGCAGCGCGTCAAGGCGTACGGCATCGTGCGGATTCGCGTCAAGCCCGACAATCTGCCACCTTCCATGCGCCCCGGTGTGGCTGCCGCTGCCAGCACGGTCGACGCGGCGGAGGACGCCGAAGCCCCCATCGACGTATCGCAGCATCCGCTGTTCCAGCGCCGTGAAACGGTCGCCAATTTCAACGCGATTGGCACGCGCCAGCCCACCAAGAAGGGCGCGCCGCAAATGGTCGAGCGCCCGGACGGCCGCGTGA
>JAEURB010000359.1 GCA_016788435.1 Anaerolineae bacterium
GCGTGGCGGCCGTCGTCCTTTACATTGACAGCCCGGGCGGCTCGGTGGTGGCGAGCGAGGCGATGGGTTCGGCGCTGGAGCGCGTGGCGGCCACCCGGCCGGTCGTCGCCTGCATGAACGGGGTGGCGGCCAGCGGCGGCTACTGGGTGGCTTTGCCCGCCCACCACGTCATCGCCCAGCCCGGCACGATCACCGGCTCGATTGGCGTCATCAGCGCCAAGCCGGTCGCTTCCGGCCTGCACCATGTGCTGCGTATCACGCCGGTTACGCTGACACGCGGGGCGAATGCCAGCCTGTATGATGTGACCGAACCGTTCAGCGAAGCGCAGCGGGCGCAGATGCACGCCGCCGTGCGCCATGCCTATGACCGCTTCGTGGATGGCGTCGCCCGCGCCCGCAAGATGGACGCCGCGGCGGTGGATGCGGTCGGCGGCGGCCGGGTGTGGACGGGCGAACAGGCGCTGGCGCATGGCCTGGTGGACGAATTGGGCGATTTCAAGGCGGCGCTGGCCAAAGCCCGTGCGCTGGCCGATCTGCCCGAGCATGCCGAAGCATTCTTCATCGAGCCGGGCAAGCACCCGCTGGCCCCGGAAATCCTCGAACAGGCGAACCCGGCCGCAGCCTTCAGCCGGGCCGCCGCGCGGGTGCGGTCGCTGGCCAACGGGCGGGCGCAGGCCGTGCTGCCGCTGTGGCTGCGGTAGAAAAGAACCTCATCCCCCCAGCCCCCTCGCGAAAGCAACCTCACCCCCCAGCCCCCTCTCCGAAAAGCGAGAGGGGGCGACACCTGCTGCTCGGCCCTCATCCCCCAACCCCTTCTCCCAAGTGGAGAAGGGGCGAAAACCTCACTTTGCAGGCTCAATGTCCCTCTCCACTTGGGAGAGGGACTAAGGGTGAGGGCTTAAGCGGGAATCTATTGTCGCCCCCTCAGCTCTCCGAAAAGCGAGAGGGGGAGAAAAGCATCGTGCGGCCGGCAAAGGCAACCTCACCCCCGGCCCCTCTCCGCACGCGGAGAGGGGAGAGGGGAAAGCATGTGCGTCCGGATGTTCGCAACCGGGAAAGCGCAGGGAAGTGCGGATGGATGCGGTGTTATTAGCAAACCTGTGAAAGAGCGGACAAGGAGACAGAATCAAAATAAGAGACAGACACTTGAGGGAAGAAAGATAGAGACAAAGAGACAGAAATCGAGACAAACAGCGCTCAATGGACTGGTTTGCCGGGCGGCCCGGCCGTACGCCAACCTTCATCGTAGACCAGGTGCGCGCGAGTGGGGCGAAAGTTTGGTGGATGGAATGGACGCAAGTGAGGAGCGGGGGTGAGGTTTACTCCACCCTCACCACGCCGAGCAGCGCCTCGTTGGCCGCGCAGGCGTCATCCACCACCACGCAGAAATTGACGATGCCGGGCGCGGTATACCAGCCGGCATAGACGCGGTAATCGCCGGCGGGCAGATCGGGCGGCAGCGCGACGGACACCCATTCGGCCAGCGTTTCGCCCGCCGAAACTGCGCCGGGAGGGCTGTCCTCCTGCGCGACCAGCACTCCGGCCTCATTCAACACATGCACAAAGCGCGTATCGGTCGCGGTTCGCGCCGTCTCGAATGCCCACGCCAGCGGCACGCGCAGCGTACTGCCGGGTGCGGCTGTTTCAGGGAGCGCCGCCTGCATCGTGAGCGAAACCCCGCTTTCACCGGGGGCGCGGAAGGCAGCGGGCGGCGCATTCGTATAGCCGGTAAGCGGTTCGAGGGCCAGATCGCGGACGGTGAGCGCACGGCAACGCTGACCAGCCGGAACTACGTCCGGGCACGCCGGTTCGAGCGCCAGCGTCAGCGTGTGATACCCGGCGCTGACTGGCAGCGGGGTCAGCAGCGGCGTGCTGCCGTCAATCGTCCAGCGGCCAATGAGCGTTTCGTCCAGCCGGGCCGTCACGTCGCGGCCGTCCGCTTCCAGCCGCGCCGCCCACGACCACCAGCCATCTTCCGGCGCGTAGAAATAGCTTTCGGCACGATCAGTGACGACGCCACCCCGAAACCCGTCTACTGCCGCTTCCGGCACTTCGTCCGTTTCGGGCGTCTCAAAAACCGCGAAGCGTTCATCCACGTAGAGCGGCGCGCCGAGCTGTTCCAGCGCGCGCTGATAGAGCGTCCCGTCTTCCTGCTGGCGGTGGACGATGACGAGATCGGCCCCGGCTTCGCGCAGGCGGGCGGGGTCGAGCGTATTCTCGAGCAGCGTCAGCAGGGCGGGCGAAACCGGCGTGCGCCGCGTGATATGCCCGGCGATCAGCGGGTGATGGTGCGCGGTTTGCAGGTACAGGCCCTCTTTGGCGGCCACCAGATTGCCCCACGGCACATCGAACACGGCGCGCAGGCCGTCACGCTCGCGCAGGGCTGTAATCGCTGGCGGCACATCGGCGCGGGCGGCCGGCAAGGGCCAGAACGTTTGGTACTCGAAAATGAGGAGCGCCGCGCAGCCCAGCGCGACCGCCCAGCCGGCGATGCGCCCGCGCCGTTCGCCCAGCCGCGCCGCCAACGCATTCAGCAGCCAGTACATCCCGTAGCCGAGGATGGCCGCCCACGCCAGCCCAAGCAGGAAATTGAAACGGCCGGGCGTGCGCGCTAAACGGGTAATCGGCAAATCGGCGATGGCGGCGAAGGGCAACGCCACGCCGCTGGTGTAGCCATCCACCGCCAGCGAGACGGGCTGATCGAAGACCTTGAGCAGCGGGCCGAGCGCCAGCACCCAGGCCGCCAGCGCCACGCCCCACCAGAAGCGGGAGCGCGAAGCCTTCCACAGCGCGAGCAGACCGATGATCAGCCCGGAGAAGCCGAGGAAGGCCGCGCCCTCGTCGAGGTTGATGCCCAATACGCGGTGGGTGTATTCCCACTGGCCGAACAGGGGGTGGAAGAACGACGGCGTGATGGTAGCCAGCAGGCCGGCGCTGTAGCGCACGCCGCCGCTCTCATCGGCATAGGCGCCGGTGCCGAGCGTGGCGCTGAAGACGGGCAGCCCGAAGACGGCCAGCGCCGCGCCGCCCACCGCAAGCGCGGCGATAGTCTTACCGGCCGCGCGCCACTCGCGCCGCCAGGCGAAACGCAGCAGGACCAGCCCGGCCAGTGGGGCCAATGCGTGCAGCGCCTGCAGCGTATGGCCGAATGCGCCGAGCATGAACAAGGCGGCCGCCAGCAGTACGCCGCGCCAGCCCGCGCCGTTCAGGCGAAGCAGCGCCCAGGCGAACAGTGGCAGCGGCCACAGCACGAGCAGCCCCGTATGCCCCGCGCCGAGATGCCCTTGCACGGCCGGGAAGAGCATGAAGACCAGCCCGGCGAAGAAGGCGGCGAGTTCGACCCAAACCTCACCCCTCGTTCCCCTCTCCATAGGAGAGGGGATGGCGGTGAGGGCCTCAGGATCAGGGGGTGAGGTTTGTAGGGGCACGATGCACCGTGCCCCTACATCTGCACCGTCAGGTGTGGGTGTTTTCCCTCTCCCTGAGGGAGAGGGGTCAGGGGTGAGGGCTTCGGGGTTAGTGTCTCTCTCCACCTGGGAGAGGGATAAAGGGTGAGGGCCTAGCAGCCAGCGCATTAGCGCCCACATCGCCAGGCCGTTCAGCGCCAGCGACAGCAGCGTTTGCAGATTGATGGCGGCCGGCAGCGGCAGGGCGAAGGCGAACAGCCAGGCCGGGAAGAAATGCAACGGGTCGGCCCACTGCGTCACGCCCTCCAGCCCGTTCGGCCAGGCCAGCAGCGACTGAAAGAACGGCGACTGGCCGCTGCGGAGGGCCTCGGTGAACCACCAGACGTGATGGGCGGTTTCGTAGGCGTCGCCATAAACGAACCCGGCGAAGACTGACGAAAGCTGCGAGATCAGCGGCCAGGTGACGAGCACGGCGATCAGCAAGTAGAGGCCGAAGACGGCGGCGGCCAGCGGTCCGGTGCGCTTCATGGCGTGTCCAGCCTGACGGCGCTGATTTCGACCGCCGCGCATTCCAGGGCCGGGTATGGTTCGGGCGGGCACGGCGGATCGGCGGCCAGCGTCAGGGTATGCATCCCCTCGCCGAACGCCAGCGGCACGGAAAAAGCCTCCTCGCCCGCAAAGGATGCGCCCGTGAACGGCGCGGCGATGGGCTGGCCGTCCAGCGTCAGGCTCAGTTGGCGCGGCGTGGCGCTGGTCAGCGTCAGGGTGAGGGCCGCTTCCCCCGCTTCCGGCGCGAAGAAATGCAGGCTGCGCGAACCGGCCAGCGTGCCAGTCAACTGATCCACTGTGACGAAGCGCGGCGCGGCGCTCTCATCGTGCGGCACGCGCCACACCGCGATCCGGTCATCTTCGTACAGCGGCGGGCCGAAATGTTCCGTCAACTGCCCGGCCCGCGCCGCCGGGTCATCATCCCACTGCTTGTGGAGGATGATCACGTCCGCGCCCGCCGCATTGAGCAGAAACGGGTCGAGCGATTCCTGCAGCAGCATCCCTTTGGCGGGGTCGAGCGGCGTGCGCCGGGTGATATGCCCGCCGATCAGCGGCAGGCCGTGGCCCGTTTGCAGATAGAGGGCGTCCTTGTCGGTGAGCGGGTGCTGCCAGGGAACGTCGAAAACCGCGCGAATGGCGTCATCTTCGCCGAGCGCGCGCACCGCCGCTGGAACTTCGGCGTCAATCGTGGGCATGGGCAGGAACCACTGGAAATCCACGACGATCAGCAGCGCGGCGAGGGCCAGCAGGCCGTTCGCGGCGCGGCGTGACCAGCGTTTGGCGGCCCATTCGCCGATGACGAACGCGCCATAGCCAGCCAGCACTGCCATCGCCAGCCCAATTGTGAAATTGAAGCGTACCGGCGTGCGAATCAGGTTGAGAATGGGCAGATTCTGCACGAGCGCCCACGGCAGCGCGATATAGGACGGGTGGCCGTCTGCGCTGAGGCTGACCGGCGTGTCGAAGATTTTGAGCAGCGGGCCGAGCGAGGCGACCCACGCCAGCGCCGCCAGCAGCAGCCAGAAGCGCGCCCGGCGGATTTTCACGGCGGCCAGCACCGCCAGCGCGGCGGCGAACAGCCCGGCGTAGCCCGCGCCCTCGAACGGATCGCGGCCCAGAATCGCGCGGTTCCAGGCCATGCCGCTGTACAACGGGTTGTAGAACGACGGCGCGGCAATCGTCAGCAGCGACGCTGAGTAGCGCACGACGCCATCTTCACGCGCGACCGCGCCGCCAGCCGCATCACCCAGAATCGGCAGCGCGAAAGGCAGCGAGCAGAGAACGCCGAAGCCCACCGCCAGCAGCGCCCAGCCCAGCCCGCGCCAGCGCCGCTGCCAAACGAGCGCCAGCAGGTAGAGCGCCGTGAACGGCAGCACGAGATAGAGCAGCAGCAGCAGGTTGCCCCACTGGCTGACCGCGAACAGCACGCCCGCCGCGGCCATCCAGCCCCAGCGCGGGCGTTCGCCTTGCGCGGCGCGCATCAGGCACAGGATGTAAAGCGGCATTGGCCACAGCACGAGCAACCCGGTATGCCCCGCGCCCAACTGCCCCTGAAAGGCCGGGTAGATGGCAAAGACGAGCCCGGCGAGGAAAGCGGGGAGTTCAAGAGGGCTGAGGTTCGAGTGCTGAGTGCCGAGAGGCAAAGCATGCCTTGCCCCTACATCCGCACCGTCAGGCATGAGTGTTTCCCCTCTCTCCGCTTGCGGGGGAGAGGGGTCAGGGGTGAGGGGCCGGTTTAGCAGCCACCGCATCAGCGCCCACATCGCCAGCCCGTTCAGCGCCAGCGTGACCAGCGCGACGCCGTTATGGGCGGCAGCCAGCGGCAGGATGAGGGTCAGCAGCGCCTGCGGGAATGACTGCAGCGGGGCGCTCCACAGCCAGTATGCGGTGATGCCGTTCGGATACAGCAGCAGGGGGTCGTGCGTGAAGTAGTCAAACTGCCCGGCGCGCAGCGCTTCGGTAATCCGCCAGATGTGGCGCGTGTATTCGGTGGTATCGCTGAAGGGGTGGCCGATGAGCTGGGTATTGAGGTGCGTGACCAGCGGCCAGGTGATCAGCACTGCCGCGCCCAGATAGAGCGCGAAGACCAGCCCAGCGCGCCCGGCCATCGCCGGCCAGCGGCGCATCCGGCCAGCCGGGCGGTCGTTCATCCCCGCTTGCGCGCAGTGATGGCGACGATATCGAACGGGTTGATGTAGACCGAACGCTCGCTCAGTTTCAGGCCGTGCTCCGCCCACTCGCCCAGCTTGCCGAGCAGCGAGGAATACATGCCCAGGCGGTTGAAGAACAGGTCGAAGGTGACGTACTTGCCGACGTGATAGACATCCACCACGTCAAAACCGGCGCGGTCGAGCATGGCGCGCAGCGTAGCCGCCGAGAAGTAGTAGATGTGCTCTTCCTGCAGCTTGTAGCCCACCCAGCGTTTGCCAGTCAGCTTGGCCGGCAGGCTGCCCACATCGGGGGTGGCCAGCGCAAACACGCCGCCGGGCTTGAGCAGGCTGGCGATCTTGTCCATGTGGGCGAGCGGATCGGGCACATGCTCGATCACGTCCCACATCGTCACCATGTCGTAATGATTTTCCGGCAGGTCGAGGTCGAGCAGCGCGCCCTGCTGCGCCGGGATGCCGAAGTGTTCCTGCGTGTAGCGAACGGCGAACGACGAGACGTCCAGCCCTTCCACCTGCCAGCCGCGCTTCTGCGCTTCGGACAGGAAGAAACCGGCCGCGCAGCCGACATCGAGCAGCGCGCCCGGCTGCGCAAAACGCTCGACGCGCTTCAGGCGGCGCTGGAACGTTTTGCGGATATTCTGCTCGTCGCTGATGTAGTTGGAATAGCCAACCGTGCCCGAGTCGTCGTTATGGAAATAGGATTCGCTGTACAACTCGTACAGTTCCTCGGCCTGCGGGCGGGGGCTGACGTAAACCAGGCCGCACGACTGGCACTGAACGAGGCTGCGGCCATTCGCTGGGCAGAAGGGCTGTGTATCCATACTGCCGCACAGATTGCAGGGAATGTGCTTGCGCTCGATGTTTTCACGAACGCGCGGGGCAGTGAGGGTGGAAGCGATTTCCGTCAACTGGGAACACCGGAGAATATGCGGACTGTAACAGGCGGCTATTCTACGGATTGCGAATCAGCGATTCAACCCTGCGGAATCACACGGCCATCAAGGGTGGATTATAATCCGGCGTGCGAAGCGGTTGGCCGGGGGAGACGATGTAATGATGAGGCAGGTGCTGCTCTATCTGTCCAGCGCAAGCTGGGCGCGCGGGATTGTGACGCATCTGGGGCTGGCGCGCCGTTTGGCCCGCCGTTTCATCGCGGGGGAAACGCTGGATGAGGCCATCACAGCCACCCAGGCACTCAATGCCAAAGGCCTGCTCGTCACGCTCGACTGCCTGGGCGAAAGCGTGGAGGAGGAGGCAGACACGCTGGCCGTGGTCGCCACCTATCACGCGCTGATCGAACGCATCGCGGCCGGAAAGCTGCGTGCCAGCGTCTCGCTCAAGCTCACCCATCTCGGCCTCGATATCCGTGAGGAACTGGCCGTCCAGAACCTGCGCGACATCCTCACGATGGCGCGGGCCAGCGGCGTGCCGGTCACGCTGGATATGGAGAGCAGCGCCTATACCGAACGCACGCTGGATGTCTTCCGCACGGCGATGCGCGAGTTTGGCCCCGCCAGCGTCGGAGCGGTCATCCAGTCCTGCCTTTACCGCAGCGCCGCCGACATGCAGGCGCTGGCCGCCGAAGGGGCGACCGTTCGGCTGTGCAAGGGCGCGTATCTGGAACCGCCAACCGTCGCGTTTCCGGAGAAGGCGGACGTGGACAAGAGCTATGTACAGATCATGACGGCCTATCTGGAGGCCCCGCCGCCGGCCATACTGCAAATGGCCACCCACGACGAGAACATCATCGCCCAGGGCGAAGGACTGATCGCGCAGCACAACCTTGCGCCAGACCGCTATGAGTTCCAGATGCTGTACGGCATCCGCCCGGCGCGGCAGGAGACGCTGGCGGCGGCTGGCCACCCGGTGCGCGTCTACGTGCCGTTCGGCAGCGCCTGGTATCCGTACCTCATGCGCCGTTTGGCCGAGCGTCCCGCTAACCTCGTGTTCTTCCTGAAGGGCGCGACCGCACGCAGTTGAGGGGCATTGGGGCATTCGCGCGGCTGTGAAGCGGCCGGGAAACGCTGTATCATTGGCCGCAATTCAGCGGCGAGACGGAGGCACTGGCGATGGATCAGCATTACCGGACATGGAGCGACCTGCTGCCGCGCGGCTTGCTGATGATCGGGGCAGGAATCTCAATGATCAGCCAGGCGACCGCTTGGAATGCGCGCCGCCGCCCAATCTGGCAGTGGGCGTTCCTCGGCGCGCTCGGCCTGGTCGTGCTCGTCACCGGCGTCACGTTCTTCGGTGAGGCGATCAAGCACCGCACGCTGTACGAAAGCAAACTCGGCTTGTAACACGCAGACCAATCAGGCGTTAGCGACGAGGCGGCCCGCTGGGGCCGCCTCGCTGCTTTCCGGCCCGCCGCAGTTTTGCCGTGATTTCCGGCCAGCGTTACAATTTCTCTGTCAACCTCTGCGCTGTCGCAGGGGCCTGTCACGGGAGACGACCATGCTCACTTCGGCCGAGACGATGATCTTCTTCATTCTGGCGCTGCTGTCGGTGGGCGCGTTCTTCGCCGCCTTCGGGGAAATTCGCCAGATCATCGAGCGCGGGCAGGGCAAGCTGGCCCTCGACGGCCTGTTCACTCGCGCCGTTCGCGCCCTCGGCATCTACATCACCCAGCGCACGACGCTCAAAACCCGGCGGGTGAGCAGCCTGTTCCACTGGGCCATCGTCCTCGGCTTCACCTGGTTCTTTCTCGTCAATACGGTGGAAGTGCTCTACGCCATCCTGCCCGGCTTCAGCTTCCCGTATAGCGATACCCTGCTGGCGAACGTCTACCTGCTGATTTCCGATATCGCCAGCGTGGCCGTCATCATCGGCGTCATCTACTTCATCGCGCGGCGTTATCTGCTGCCTGCGCGCGCCGAACTGAAGTTCCGGGGCAACGTGCTGCTCGTGCCTTCGATTGCGGCGGGCAGCATCAACCGCGACTCGCTGATCGTGGCTGGGTTCATCCTCGTTCATATCGGGGCGCGCTTCCTCGGCTCGGCGCTGCTGACGCAGGAGTATGGCTACAGCATCTGGCTGCCATTCGCCTCGTTCACCGGCCGCCTGCTATTCGCCGGAACACCGGAAAATACCTTCCTCGTGCTGGAGCATCTGTTCTGGTGGGTGTCCATCGGCTCGATCCTGCTCTTCCTGCCCTATTTCGCCTATAGCAAGCACGCCCACCTGTTCATGGCGCCGCTCAATTATCTGACCAAGCCGCAGCGGCCGGGCATGGGCACGCCCGACGCGCTCGACTTCGAGGATGAGTCGGTCGAGCAGTTCGGGGCCGAGCGCATCGAGCAGCTTTCGCGCACGGCGCTGATGGATGCCTACGCCTGCATCATGTGCAACCGCTGCCAGGATGTTTGCCCGGCCACTATCACCGGCAAGGAACTCTCCCCGGCGGCGCTGGAGGTCAACAAGCGGGCCATTCTGCGCGAGGAAGGCACGGCCGTGGCTGGCGGCGCTGCGTCGTCGCACCCGCTGCTGGGCTGGGCAATCAGCGAGAGCGCGGTGTGGGCCTGCACGACCTGCGCCGCCTGTGTGGATATTTGCCCGGTCGGCAACGAGCCGATGCTCGACATCCTCGACATCCGCCGCGATGCGGTGCTGATGCGCGGCGAGTTCCCGGCCGAGCTGCAGGGCGCGTTCAAGGGCATGGAACGGCAGGGCAACCCGTGGCAAAGCACCGAAAGCCGTCTCAAGTGGGCGGCCGGCCTCGATGTGCCGACGGTGGACGAGCACCCCGATTTTGATGTGCTGTACTGGGTGGGCTGCGCCGCCGCCTTCGACCCGCGCTCACAGATTACCGCCCGCGCGCTGGTGAAGGTCATGCAAACGGCGGGCGTCAATTTCGCGGTGCTGGGCGAGCGCGAAAGCTGCACCGGCGACACCGCCCGCCGCGCTGGCCGCGAAGACCTGTATCAGGAAATGGCGAAGGCCAATATCGAAACGCTGAACGAGGCCGCGCCAAAACGGATCGTCACCACCTGCCCGCACTGTATGCAGAATCTCGCCAACGACTATCAGCAGTTCGGCGGCCACTACGAGGTTATTCACCACACGCAATTGATTGATGAACTGATTACGCAGGGGCGGCTGCCGGAAAGCGCCCGCAAAAAGCAGCGCAGCAACGTCACCTTCCACGACCCGTGCTATCTGGGCCGCCAGAACGGCGTGACGGCCGAGCCGCGCAGCGCCCTCAGCTACGTGGAACTGAACGTGGTCGAAATGGCGCGCAACCGCGAGAACTCGCTGTGCTGCGGCGCAGGCGGCGCGCAGTTCTGGAAGGAAGAGGAGCACGGCGAGAAGGCCGTTTCAGTCGAGCGTTTTGAGGAGGCCGCCAGCACCGGCGCGGAGACCCTCGCGGTGGGCTGCCCGTTCTGCATGCAGATGTTCGAGAGCGCCAAATCGAGCAGCGGCGGCAAGGGGCCAGTAGTCAAGGATGTGGTCGAACTGATCGCCGAGGGGATGTAGGGCAGAAATCACGAAGCCGCCAGGGGGAATTGCAGGAGCGCACGGCAGACCAAGATTGATGGCGAAGTCGCTGCGGTTGTTGGCCGCCACCTCGATGACCGGTATCCAGCGTTCGGTGGGGGTAGTGAGGATGACCGCGCTGGGGACGCCATTGACGGCCACCGGCGCGGTGCCCGTGCCCTGCTGCCCGCTGGGCGAATTAAGCATCTCCCACGTGAACGGCACGGGATACGGATTCGGGTTACGGATGCGCCAGCGGCGGCTGGTGGCCGGGTCGTCCGAACACATTGCCGACACGCGCAGGCGCTGGAAGGCGGCGGGGGTGGGGGTCTCCGTAGGTGTAGGAGTTGGGGTGGGCGTGAATGTAGCAGTTTCAGCTATCCAAGGCTCAAGGAAGTAGCCGTTCGCAGAACCCTCTGCTGCCCAGCCGGTCGTGCCGTCTGCGAGCTGCACCTGCCACCATTTCATGCTGTCGATGCAATAGGGACCGTTCAGGACGGTGAACGGTGTGCCGTCCGGCATGGTCAGCAGCATATCGCCAGTCACGCCGGGTTCTGAGCGTAAACGTATGCCAGAGCCATCGGTCATCGTCACACGGCCGGGCGCGCCCGTTTGAAGCTGAGCCGCCGGTCCGACGTCAATGATGCAGGACAGCGCCTGCTGCTGCTCCGCATTGGCGGTCAAGAGGAAAGAACCAGAGCTAATGTTCTCGGTGTTGAGCGCGTCCTCGTTCAACGTGAACCAGTCCGTCTCCAGCACCTCACCATCCACGATTCGCGATAGCCTGAAATAGCGGTTTGGTGAATCGATGATGTTGCTCGACCGTATAGTAATGAGGAGATCGCTTATACCAAGCGTGTCGCGTATTGTGACAATGTTGAAGTCTGGATCTTCAAGCATCGGCCGGGTGATCTGCCCCGTTGCGATGGGTGTCACGCTTCCGTCCGGCGAAAAACTGAGCTCCGTGATCCAGTTCATATCTTCAACCAGGTACACGCGTCTTCCGTCTCTCGACCAGTGTACGTAGCTCAAGCGCGCAGGCGCATCGTGAAGGTATTCGGTCAAATAGACCCGCTGCTGTGTCTCAGAGCGTGTTTGAAAACCGGGCTGGGATAGGGCAGAGTCAGTGGATGAGCGAACGCAAGGTCTACCCCAGCGATGTGACGGACGCGGAATGGAGCGTGCTGGAGACGGTTCTCCCGCCGGCTAAGGCCACGGGACGCCCCC
>JAEURB010000459.1 GCA_016788435.1 Anaerolineae bacterium
CGCTGCACCGCCAGACCAAGGAGAGCGACGATAACCCGATCCGGCAGGTGACGCAGTTCCCGATGGAAACCTGCGAGGAAATCGGCCTGCTCAAAGTGGACTTCCTCGGCCTCTCCACCCTCACCCTCATGCGCCGCGCCAGCGACCTGATTTTCCAGCAGCACGGCGTGCGTTACACGATGGACAATATCCCGTACCGGCCAACCGGCGATGAACGGCTCGACCAGATGCTGCGCGAGACATTCGTCACCATTGGGCGCGGCGAAACCATCGGCGTCTTCCAGGTCGAAAGCAAGGGCATGCAGCAGATGCTCCGCGAAATGCGCCCGAACCGCTTCGAGAACATCGTCGCCGCGGTGTCGCTCTACCGCCCCGGCCCGATGGAATACATCCCCGAATACAACGCCCGTATGCACGGCGAAAAACGGGTGGAATATCACCATCCGGCGCTTGAGCCGATCCTGGAAGAGACATTCGGCATCATCGTCTACCAGGAACAGATCATGCAAATCGGCAGCCATCTGTTCGGCTATTCGCTGGGCGACGCCGACCTGATGCGCAAGGCTGTTTCCAAGAAGAAGAAGGACGACCTCGAAAAGCACCGCGCCATCTTCCTCGAACGCGGCCCCGATCATGGGGTGAGTGAGGAAGTGGCCGAGAAGATCTATACCGACATCGCGACCTTCGCCAATTACGGCTTCAACCGCGCCCATGCCACCGACTACGCCGTGATTACGGTACAGACGGCGTTCCTGAAAACACACTTCGCGCCAGAATACATGGCCGCGCTGATGTCCACCTATTTCGATGATGCGGATAAGGTGACGTCGTTCCTGGGCGAGTGCAAGCGCCTGAATATCCCGATTTTGCCGCCCGATATCAACGACAGCGTGCTCGACTTCGATATTGAGGTGCTGCCAGATGGCCAGCGCGGCATCCGCTTCGGACTGGCGGCGATCAAGAACGCGGGCATTGGCGCGCTCGAAGTCATCCTCAGCGAGCGCGAAAACGGGGGGCGCTTTGCCGGCCTCGATGATTTCGCGCGCCGGGTGGACTTGCGGGCGGTGGGTAAGCGTGCGCTCGAATCGCTGATCATGGTCGGGGCGCTCGCCAGCCTGGAGCCCGACCGGCCCCGCCTGCTCAACGCCCTTGACCGCATGATCAATCACAGCGCCAACCTGCATAAGGCCAGCGAGGCCGGGCAGGTGAGCCTGTTTGGCGGCGTCGAAGCGCCGTCTGATGATCTGCTCGCCAATCTGCCTCCCGCGCCAGAGGTTTCCCCGCGCCAGTTGCTGAACTGGGAGAAGGAACTGATCGGCATTTACATCTCCAGCCACCCGATTGACCCCGTACTGGACCAGATGCGTGGCCTGAATATCATCAGCAGCGCCGAACTGCTGGACGCCGACGGGAGCATGGCGAACAAGGGGGTGCGCTTCGTTGGGCTGGTCACCGCGCTGCGCCGGATGCCAACCCGCAACAAGGACATGATGGCGGTCGCCCAGCTGGAGGACAAGCTCGGCACGGTTGAGGC
>JAEURB010000396.1 GCA_016788435.1 Anaerolineae bacterium
GCGCCGAAAACGCCCTGGCCAATGTGCGTGATGCCCTCGGCGGTCAGCCGGTCAGCGTAATGTTGCACCAGCGGGGCGGCTGTATCTGGCAGCGCCGCATCAGTGAATGATGGGCGGCGGCCCTTGCGGGTATCGGCATACAGCGTGAACTGTGACACGACCAGCACGCCACCCCCTGTCTCGAGCGCCGAGCGGTTCATCTTGCCCTGTTCGTCGTCAAACACGCGGAGATGAGCTGTTTTGCGGGCCAGCAGTTCGGCCTCGGCGGGGGTGTCGCCATGTGTGACGCCCACCAGCGCGACGAACCCGTGCTCGACCGTACCCGTGACTTCGCCGTTGACGGTCACACGGCCGGAAGTGACGCGCTGCAAGATGACCCGCATGAGTTGGCTCCTCATTCAGACGGCGTGGAAGCGGGGAATCTTACGATCAGGGCGCGCCAAACGTCAAACGGAACTGCCCGGTGCCACCCTCCAACCAAACCCCACTCCCCGACCTTTTTCGGAGAAGGCCGGCCCGCGCTACAATAGGGGCGCTTTATCGGGGGAGGCGCAATCCCGGCGCGCCGCGCCGGCTGTCTGACGAGAGCACTGCATGGCCGACAGCCTGTTCGACCATCGTTACCGCTACGACTTTATCTTCCCGCGCGGGCGCTCGGGCGAGACGCTGCGTGCTGTGGATATCCAGGCGGCCGACCGCGCGGTAGTGGTCAAGCGCCCCGCGCCACAGGATGCCCCGCCGATCCGGGCCGGGCAGGAAGTCAGTATCCTCAACGAGCGCAAGGCGCTGATGCGCCTGAACGGCCATCCGGTCGCGACGGCTTTGCTGGGCGGCGGCCAGTTCGTCGTCGGGGGCGTCACGCATCAGTACATCGTCATCGAGCGCGCGCAGGGCCAGATCATCGCCGATTTGGTGCTCGATCTGGCAGCGCGCGGTGAGCGCATGGCCGAGTTGGAAACGCTGGTCACCGTCGACTCGCTACTCGATTTGCTGACCGCTGCGCACGCGGCCGAAATCGTCTACAACGACGTGGACGCGAAGCACCTGTTCTGGAACCGCGAGACCTACAGCCTGAAGGTGATTGACTGGGGCAACGCCGTCTTCCTGGAAGGTGACGAGGCGACCCCGCAGGGTATCAGCCGCCAGACCGATATCTACCAGGTGGGCGAACTGCTCTATTTCATCGTCACGGGCGGCGGCCGGGCCGATGTCCAGCGGGCGGCGGCCGCTGGTGAGGATTTCCGGGTGGACTTCGGCGAGGATGCCGAACACCTGCATCCACGCCTGCAGGGGCTGATCAGCAAGGCGCTGCACCCGAATCCGCGCTATCGCACCAAAACGACCGTGCAGCTTCGTAAGGAATTGGCTGATTACCGCGCTCCGCTTGAGCGTGAGCGGAATGCCGTGCTGGCCCGCGTGACCGAACGGTTGCGCAAAGACCTGAGCCGCGACGAGTTGAACGCGCTCCTTCGCACGCTGGAGCCGGTGCTGGCCGCCGATCCGGGCTATCCGGCGGCGCGCCAGGCCCAGGATGAGATTTATGCCCGCCTGAGCGACCTGCAGGTATCGGCCGATCTCGATGCCGTGCGTATCTATCTGGAAAGCGCCAACTGGGGCCGCGCTATTGCCGTCCTCGACGAACTGCGTGTACGGGCGCGCGGCGATACCGCTATTCTCATCGGCTTGCTCCACGACTGGAGCGCGCTGCTGCTCGATAATGATGTTCGCCCGTCGGGGCCGTCGGCGGTCACGCCGGCTATTCAGCAGTCGTTCGGGCTGGCCTTCACCGGGCAAATGGCCGAGGCGGCGCGGGTGCTGCTCACCATCATGCCCGAGGCCGAGCGCGTGCGGGCGGTGCAGGTTTTAATGGCCGAGCGCATTACTGCCCACTCGCCAGACGTGCTGCTGCTGCGCCCCAGCCTGTACCGGCTGGAAGTCGCGCTGGCTGCGCTGTCTGCTCAGGATTACGCGGTTGCCGAGCCGCGCGCCTTCCTCGCCGAAATCAACCGGGTACTGAACGCGCTGTCCGACCCCGCCGATGTCAGCCTGATCACCCTGCGCGATGGCTACCGTGCGGTCGTGGATCGCTTGACGGCGCTCGGCAGCCTGCTCGATTCACTGCAGGGCCAGTACCAGTTCTCCAGCCGCGTGCTGCCGCTCAATGCGCTGGTGCGGGCCATGAACGCGGCCATGGCGCTGGCCGACAATATGCACGTCATCGGCAAGCAGGCGACCGGCAGTCCGCGTTCGGCGGCCGAGGCGCTCGACTCCAGCCGCCTGATCGCGCCCGGCCTGCCTGCCTGGGATCAAACCGAGGCGCTGCTCAACAGCCTCTACGAACGACTCGAAGCCTTCCACGGTTACATCCCGGCGGCTGACGGCTCGGACGTGGCTGACTGGCTGGACACCGCGCGCAGCGAATTGGAGCCGTATGCGGCCCGCCTGTTCGACGAGGGGCTGGATACGATGATTGGCGGCCTGAGCGCCGCAATCACAGCCTGGGATGTGTACGCCGATTCGGTGGTGGCCGGCGGCCGCGCCGATGCCGTGGGTGCGCTGCTTTCGGCGACCGATGGCGTCAGCATGGTCAGCCCGACATTCTCCGGCTGGCTGAATCAGCTTCGCCTGATCGTCGCCGAAACCCACTACGTCGAGCGGCATGCATTGTACGGGGCGCTGGGCCGCGCGCTGGCCGATGGCTGGGAACATTTCGACCGCGGCCGCCTGGCCGAAGCTGAACGGCTGGGCGCGCAAGCCGCCGAATCCGCCCGTACCGATATTCAGCGCTTCGCCAGTAACCGCCTGCGTGAACTGTCGCAGAACGCGCGCGAGTGGCTTGAACGCGGCGGAGTCAATGACCCGAAGCGTACCGAAGCTGCCCTCGCCGCCCTTGAACAGCTTTACACCGCGGCCGAACTCGGCGTGCGCGACCACTTCAACGCCCAGATGCCGTCGAAAGACACCTATCTGCGCGCGATGAGCAAGGGGTTGATCGAAACCCTCGGCCGCGACAGCAGCGCTGGACCGCGTATCCTGTTCGTTAATCAGGTGATGCTCGGCGTGCTGGACGCCCACGATGAATCGCTGGATGATGCCCGCTTCTGGCGCGATGCGGCGGCCCGTGTGCTGCCCGAAACTGGCCTCAATCACCCGCTCACCCGCGCGCTCGAAGAGTTGATTGACCGGCGGCGCGATGTGCTGTCGGCGGTGACGATGCTGAACGCGGTCAATGGGCCGCCGGCACTGCCCGCGCTCGATTCGACACGCAAGGCGCTGGAGGGAAACGCGCAGGGCCGCCTGATGCAGCCGGCGATTTACAGCCTGCGCGAACTGGAAGCGGCCCTGCGTGACTGGAGCGACGGCGAGTTCCGGGCGGCGGGCATCAAGCTGGAGAACGCCGCGCGCGCCGTGGAGGACACTGAAAAGAGCGCCCAGGTGACGCTCACCGGCTATCGCGCCTTCCTGCTCGACCTGCTGCGCGGCGCGGCCGATATGCACGTCAACGCGCGCAAAATGGCCCAGATCATTGAGAGCCGCCCCGAAACGCCGCCTGAACAACTGCGGATGGGCCACGCGCTGCAGGCCGATATCACGGCGCGGATGCTGGGCGAGGGCTATGCCGGCACACTGCGTTCATGGCGCGATACCTACGAGGCATTCAGCGGGGCCTACTCCGACAAGTCGCTGCGCCGCAGTGCCAAGCTCGTGCGCCTCAACGAACTGTTCAACGCAATGTTCATTGACCGGCACCCCGCCTACAGCCTGTACCGCTTCTGGTACAGCCTGATCGAACAGGCGCCAGAGTTTCCCGCGCCACCCACTGACGAACCGATGCCGCGCCTTGATGAGAGCGCCGCCGTTCAACCTGCCGATCAGTTTCAGACGCTCGAACGGCTGCCCGCGCCCAAAGGCAAGGGCAAGCGGCGGGGCCGCCCGCTGCTGCTTGGTGCGCTGGCCCTGGTGGCCGTCCTCGCGCTGCTGGCGCTGCTTGCCGGGCGCAACCAGGCAGGCGGCGCTGCTGAAGGCACGCCGACGGATGTGGACTTCGCGGCCGTCGCTGGCACGCTCGATATCACGGTCAATCCGGCCAGCTCCACGCCCGCCGGCAGCGCCACGAGTGAAGGTGGCGCGTCACCGGCCGCCCGCGCCACGGCCGGGGGGGGGGGGGCCCCCCCCCCCCCCCCCCCCCCCCCCCCCCCCCCCCCCCCCCACCCCCACCCCCCCCCGGCGCCCCCGCCCCC
>JAEURB010000465.1 GCA_016788435.1 Anaerolineae bacterium
AAGTACCTACCCCTGTCAGCCCCGACCCCCTCTCCGCACGCGGCGAGGGGGAGAAAAGAGGCGCGGGGGGGGGTGGGGAATTGCGCGGTGGGGGCGGTGTTATTAGCGAGCCTATGAAAAGCCGGACGGCCGGACAGAATCAAAGGAGCCGGACTCGGACTGAGGGAAGAAGTTGCCGGACAACCGGACAGAATTCCGGACAAATGACGCCCAATAGGTTCGTTTTGCGGGCGACCCGACCGTACGGCAGCCTTCATGGTAGACCAGGTGCGCTGGTTTGGGGCGAACGGCTGGTGGACGGGATGGACGCAAACGGGCAGGCGTGAGGCGGCAACGGGCTGAAGCCCGCTGTTGCGCCCGCCTTTCGCACTGGCCTTGCGGCGACCTGCGCCCAGCAAGCCCCAATTCACATCCCCGGCCATTTGCGCTATGATACGCGCCGTTTGTCCCTCTGCGGAATCGTCACCGGAGCTATTCCCATATGAACGCAAGGCGTGCCAGCATCATCCTCGGCGTGTTCATGGCGGTCGTGCTGATCGGCAGCACCTTCCTCCAGTTGATCAGCCGCAATACGACGACCACCCAGACCGTAATACCGACGGCGACGGCCATCCCCACCTTCCCGCCGCCGCCGAACGCCGCCGAACTTGACTTCAGCACGCTCTACCTGCACCCGACCAATATCTTTGCAATTGGCCAGCCGGCCGATTTCACGCAGGTATCGCCGACCTCCAACGCCAACCTGGCGCAGGTCAATATGGTGAACAGCAACACCATGAGCGTGATTGACGCCTTCGTGCAGGACCCGCAGGAGCCGGTGACCAGCGAGAGCCTGACGGGCTTCTTCAGCGCAGACGTGCTCGACCGCACCTGGGACTTCTTCACCAACTGGACGGAATCGAGCCGGACGGCCGACGACACCGGCCTGACGATTGACTTCGCCGTCACGCTTCAGAACCAGCAGTATGTCGCCCGTCAGCGCGCCTGGACCGACGGCACATGGATTTACTCGGTGCGCGTGCTGACGCCCTCGAACGCGGTGGATTACCTGCGCGCGCTGCTCGACGGCGCGGCCGCCTCACTGCTGCCCTTCACGCAGTTCGCCGGCACGCCGCTGAACTGGGCCGCTCTCTACGACAACACCTCCGGGATGGTCGTTCGCTATCCGCAGACGTGGAGGGTGACCGACGGCGGCGCAGGCCGCCCGGCGACCGTGACCAGCCCGGATGGTGCGACTCTGCGCGTGGAAGCGCGGGCCGGCCAAACGGTGGACTCGCAGGAGGCCGCGGCCGCCGTCCTGCAGCAGATTCGCCCCGGCGCGGTCATCGCCGCCAGCCAGGAAGTTTCGCAGGAAGCCTCGACCACCGCCGAAGCAACCAGCGGTTATCGCATCACCTACACCGCCGCCACGCCGGATGGCGAAGTGCAGAGCGGTATCGCCCAGGTGCTGAACGGCCCGAACGATACGCTCTACGTGGCGGTGCTGCGCGCGCCGACAGCCGAACTGGGCGCTGCCAGCGCCGAAGCGACGGTCGAGCCGGGCAGCAGCATCGAAATCTACGAACAGATTATCAGCACGTTCGGTGTGCTGCCGCCGCTGACGCTATCGGCCAGCTCGCTGCCGCCGACCGCCACGCCCAGCAATACGCCGCTGCCGGTGACGCCGAGCAACACGCCAGAGCCGACGGCCACCAACACGGCGACCGCGACGAGCACCCATACGCCGGAACCGACGGCGACCAACACCGCCACAGCCACCAGCACCGACACGCCCGAGCCGACGGCGACTGATACGCCGGAACCGACGGCGACCCATACGCCGGTTCCGCCGACGGCAACGAATACGAGCGTGCCGCCAACGGCCACCAACACGGACGTGCCCGCAACGGCGACCCGCACGCCGCGCCCGACGCGCACGCCTGCCCCAACGGCCACGCCCGCGTCCTGAGCCTCAGGGACGGCCTACGAAAAAAACGGAGCGCGAGGAATTGTCCTCGCGCTCTTGTTATTCCGGGACGGTACGGAACTGGATGCGCCGCCGTCGGTCAACGTGAGAATCTACTGCGTCAGGACGCTGCAATCGGGCGACCCGGTAATCACGCCGACCGGCAGGTTATAACTCGCTCCGACTTCGATTTGCCGCCAGCGGCTTTCGTCGTTCAGTGTGCAGGTATACGTCTTATCCCCCGCCTGGAAGACGACGCGATAATCGGCATCGCGCCCGCTTTCGCGCTCGGCCCCCAGCCCGCTGCCGCCGCGCAGATTGGCGTTCGGCCAGGCTGGTTCCTGGCGGCCGAGTACCCCGCTGGCATCGGCCTGGCGTGAACTCACCCAGCGGTTGACCATGAACGAGCAGTAGTCATCGTAGACCGGCTCTTCGCGGTAGGTCGTCTGGCATACCCGTTCCTCGCGGAAAGTACCATCACCCTGGTCTACGCGGCGCGTCGAACATTCTTCGCCATCAGGGATGCGGTTGGTGCTGCGCTGGCGCTCGCTGCGGCTGACGTTATAGGCATCGCCCGGCATCGAGTCGCACCAGGTACCGCTTGGCACGGCGCTGAACGCCTCGACGAAAACGATGCGCTCCCAGTTGAGCTCGCTGACCTGCGCCTGGACATCCTTCTTCCAGAACAGGGCCATCAGCACGCCGACGATGATCAGGCCGATGACCGCCACAACAGCGATTTTCAGCCAGGGAATACCGCCCTGCTTGCCGCTGGCGGCCTTCGTCTTCGCCAGGTCGGCGTCGAGTTCTTCCTGCTGCACGTTGCGCTCGGCATCGGCGGCGAAGGCCTCATTGGCGGTGCGCTGCTGGGTAGTGACGGTGTTGGCGCGGGCGGCTTCGGACAGGGGCGCGCCGCACTGCTGGCAGAACTGCGCATCGCCCTCGTTGACGGTATTACAGGCGGGACAGATGAGGCTCGCTCCCTTATACTGGTAGTCCGCCACCGCCTTCTTCTCGGCATCGGACGGGAAGCGGCGGCTAGCGGTTTCCTGCGCCGCGCCGCAGTTGGGGCAGAACTTGTGCGTGCGTGCCGGCAGGCCTTTCGAGCCGCAGTACTGGCAGTCCCACACCATCTCATAGACGCCCGCCTGCTCTACCCGGCTGCCTTTTGGCGCGGGTTCTTCAGGGGCGGGGGGCGGAAACGAGAACGGGTCACTGGGAGGAGTTTGAGACATGGAACACCTCTGAAAACGGCTGGCAAGGCGCACGTGTAGGATAGCGTAAACCGGGCGGGCGCGCAGGCGGCAAGGGGGAACGGAGCGGGGAATTGCCCTGTGGCCCTCACCCTAAGTTCCTCTCCCTCAGGGCTATGCATTATCCAAAGTTGAGGGGAGGCAACAAGACCGTGACCGAGTGAAGTACGGGGTGGTTGAGCCGCCCTGCGCCTGAGGCTAAAGCCGTCAGGCTAAAGCCGTCAGGCTATAGCTGCGCCGGCTGAAGCCGGCGTCAAGAAGAGTCAGTACCGGGGTACGTGCAGTACCCCTCAGAAGAGTAGATGTCAAACAGCCGCAGCAAGCTGCGGGTCTAGAGACGAAAGGCCTCGTTCACGGCACGCAGGTTCAGCCCGACGGCTTCAGCCTCGGGCGAAACGAATGTACCGAAACAGACTTGTGGGTCATGCATAGCTCTCAGGGAGAGGGCAATAGGCCCGCTCCGCGCTCCATTCACCCATCTCTCACGCACCGCGTAGACACAACGGGCGTGACTGATATGATGCGACCGTTTTGAAGCAGCGTATTCGCCAACGAAAAGTCAGGACGATTATGGAACTCTACATCATTCGCCACGCGCAAAGCGTGAACAACGCTATGCCAGACGACCAGCAGCGCGTGCCCGATGCGCCGCTGACCGAGCTCGGCCACGAGCAGGCGCAGCGGCTGGCCGAGTATCTGCGCGACGGCCGCAACCGTGACCCCTGGTACAACCCGTCCACGGGCTATTCGCGGCTGGAGCACGAGGCCGACTGGGGCATCACGCACTTGTACGCCAGCCCGATGACGCGCGCCCTGCAAACCTGCCAGCCGATTGCGGCGGCGCTCGGCCTTCAGCCGAACGTATGGGTTGAAACGCACGAACATGGCGGCGTGTACCAGCAGCGCCCGGAGGGGATCGCCGGTTTCACGGGCCGCACCCGCGCCGAGATTGAGGATGGCTTCCCGGGCTTTCTGCTTCCGGCAGGCGTAACCGAGCAGGGCTGGTGGAACCCGGCGCGGGGCAGCGAGACCATGCCCGAAGCCATCGCCCGCGCGATCAAGGTGGCTGCCGACCTGCGCCGCCGCGCCGATTCAGACGAACGGCTGCTGATGGTGACGCATGGCACGTTCATTGACGCGCTGATTAAGGCGCTCTTCTTCCAACTGCCGAGCCGAGCCCTGTTCTATCTGCACTACAACACCGCTATCACCCGCATTGATTTCGTCGAACGCGAACGGCTGCTGGTGCGCTATCTCAACCGCACGGCGCACTTGCCGCCTGAAAAAGTATCGTAGCGCGGCGTATCGAGCGAACCTGTGCTATACAAGGACTATCACCGTCCACCACCAGGAGGCATCTCATGCGCCGTGTTCACTGGTTCATACCGCTGCTGCTATTGGTCTTCGCCGCCAGCACGTCGGCCCAGGATGCGACGGAACCACCCCTCCTCGCCGTACTCGCCAGCGCCCCG
>JAEURB010000024.1 GCA_016788435.1 Anaerolineae bacterium
CGTCAAGGCGCGCCCGGCGCAAGCGCTCAAGCAGCCGCCCGATACACGGGCCTTTGGCAATGTCCATCGCCATCAGGTCGTGGCCGTTCAGTTCAGGCCGCACGCTCGCCCATTCCCCCAGATAACGCCGCAGATGGCGTAGCACCACCGGATCGCTGGCGAAAGCCCAGGCTGCCAAAAAAGCCGAACGCGGCATTCCATCCAGGAGTGCAGCGATACGGCTTGGCCGCGCAGCAGGTTCGCCCAGCCGGTCAAACGCCTCGGCAATACGCGCCGCCGCCAGCATCGTCTCACCGATGGTCTTGCCCAGCATCATTCGCTCGGCGACGGCCAGAGCGTTTTCTGCGCCGCAGTAGATGCCGATCAAATGCCAGTAGAGCAGGCTGGTTTGCACCCCGTCCAGCCAGCGCGCCAGCGCGCGCACCCGGCGAAAGTGCCGCCCGATCCGGTTGCTCAGGCGCAGTCCGGGGTGAATGGCTTGTAAGATGCCGCGTTTCTGCATCTCGAAAAGCGCCACCTCCGGTCGCGCCTCCTGCAAAATCATGTCCAGCTCGTGCCGTACGCGCTCGCCAGTGATGAGCGCCAGCATCGGCAGCGAAGTTCGGATCAGGGCGGCCGTGCGCGGCTCGATGGTGAAACCAAGCCGGTGCTCAAAGCGGATGGCCCGCAGCACGCGGGTAGGATCGTCCACGAAGCTCAGGCTGTGCAGCACGCGGATCACGCCCGCTTCCAGGTCCGCCAGGCCGCCAAACGGGTCGAGGATGCGCCCCACCCGCGCCGCCGGGCTGATCTGAATGGCCAGTGTGTTGATGGTGAAATCGCGCCGCCGCAGGTCGAGACGGATCGAGCCTTGATACACCGTCGGCAGCGCGGTGGGGGCTTCGTAGAACTCATTGCGCGCGGTGGCGAAATCTACCGTCGGCGGCAGCGCGCTAGGCTCGACGCCGAGTTGACGCGGCACGTCACTCCCCAGCACCCACTTGGCCGTGCCAAACGGCCGGTACACCTGAACCGTACCGCCAACCTGCGCTGCCAGCTTTTCGGCCAGCGCAATCGCGTCGCCCTCGGCCACGATGTCGAGGTCGAGGTTCGGCCGTTCGAGCAGCAAGTCGCGCACCACCCCACCCACCACGAAGGCCTGCAATTCCGCCGCCTGTGCCGCCGCCGCCACCAGTTCGACCAGCTCCTGCATCGGCTTGCCGAGGGTGTGCGCGAAAACCGTCAGCGGCGTGGCTGGCTCACGTGATGGGGCCTGCGGGCGGCGGTCCACCCAGTAGCGGATCAGGTCGGTGCGTGTCACCACCCCAATCGGGCGGCCCGCCTCGTCCACAATCGGGACTTGCCCCCAGCCGCTTTCGACGATCATCCGCTCAAACTCGCGCACAGTATCATCGGCGTGCAGGAAGACCGCGCCCGCCTGCATGATGTCGCGCACCCGCAGCCCCTCAAGTTCGTGCTCCACCGCCCGGTCCAGGTCACGGCGCGTGAGCAGTCCCACCACGCGCTCGTCCTCAACCACCGGGAAGCCCTCGTGGCCGATCCGGCGCAGTTCGCTGTAAACCTCGCCCACCAGCGCAGCGGCATCCACCGTGTGCACGCCATACGACATCAGGTCGCTCATCCGCGTCACGGCCGGCGACGTGTTGACCATCACCCGCACCATCTCCCAGATTTCCTCGCCGGCCGTCACTGCATCACCATCGTGCAGAGCCGCCGCCGCCGCGCGTGGGTGGCCACCGCCGCCAAAATGCCGGGCCACCGCCTCGCAGTCCACCGCTTCCCAGCGCGAACGGGCGATCAACTGCGTCACGCCAGGCATCTCGACCAGCACGAACAGCGCCGCAGCATCCAATAGCTCGTTCAGCCGCGCCACGACCGTGCTGAGTTCGGAGATGTACTCGTCCGTTCGCACCCGCGCCACCACGGTCAGGAATCCGTCAATGTCGCGGCTTTCGGCCTCGGCGATCATCCGTTCCAGCAGCGCCTGCTGCGTTTCATCCAGCGGGACTTGCAAATAGTATCGAACGATGTTCAGGTCGGCGCCCTGCTCCAGCAGCCAGGCGGCCGCGCGCATGTCACGTGGGGTGGTATTCGAGTACAACAGCGAGCCGGTATCCTCATAGATACCGAGGACGTACAGTGTGGCCTCTTCGCGCCCAACGGACAATGCGCGTGCCTGAAGCTGCTCAATCAGCAGCGTCGTCGCCGCGCCAAGAGTTTCGCCGTGAAACTCGATGCGCGGGTCGAGCGGTTCCAGCACCGGATGATGGTCGAACACGTAGATCGGCGTGTTCGGCCGGATTCCCTTGTAGGATGGGATGCGATGCGTGTCCGTCAGCGTGATGGCCGTGATTTTTCGTACCGGGCCTTCTTCGCGCCGCACGAACGGAAGCTTATGTCCCAGCACCGACAGAAACCGCGCAACATTCGCGTTCTGCCGCGCCGCCAGCACCGGCAGTGCGTCCGGATTCAGCCGGTACGCCGCCATCTGCGAGGCGATGGAGTCGAAATCGCTGTTCTCGTGGCTGAGGATCAGATGCACCAAGCGCGCAATCCTTGTCTGGGCCTTCCAACGCGAAGCTTAACGCGAAGGCCGGGCTTCCTCAACGGGCGAATGCGGCGCAAAAACTGGCAGGCCATCGGCATCCAGCGCAACCGTCAAGCCCGCCGCATACAACGGCAGGACGCCGGTCAGCGCGCCGCCCGCAGCGAGGACTGCATCCGCCTCCACCCCGGCCGCGAATATCACCTGCGCAGTTTCATCGTTCGCCACAGGAACCCAGCGCACCGGCCCCCCGCCTAGCCCCTCTTGCAGCAGCGGCCACAACGCTGGTTCGACGGCCACGGACAGCGTGATCCCATCCGGAAATCCCGCGTTGGCCAGCGCAAGGCGAAGCTCATCCGTCGAGCGTGCAGCCAGAAATCCAGCCAGCGCCGCCGCCAGTTCCGGGTTGTTCAGCGGCGCGCGCACCCCATCGAATTGAGCGGCAATGTTCACGGTGTAGACCGTGGGAGTAGCCCCCGTGAATGGCAGGACCGAGATGGCCGGCCCACCTGCTGACGCCGTCATCGTCTCCACTTCGTCTACCTCGGCCGCCGCGTTCAGCCTTGCCCGCACATCATCTGGCAGCAGGTTGAGCGTCAGGGTATCCACGGTCAACACGGTACGGGCGCTTGCCTCAGCCGTCTGTTCCGGCGCAGGGGTCGTCGCCACCGGCAGTACCGGCAGCGGCGTCGCCTCCGGCTCACAAGCGGCGGCCCCCAGCAGCAGCGCCCCCGCCAGCAGCGCGACCCGGCTAGGCCGGCGGCAGCCAGGGACCCAGGACATGGCGCTGCAGCATACTGAGTGCCGTGAAGGCGTTGAAGAAGCACAGCAGCCCGAAGGCCATCGCCGCGCTGCGGTCATCGCGCCCGCGCATCAAAGTGAACAGACCTGGCAGGATGATGACGAGGTAGACCATATACAGGAAATAGATCAGCGGGCGTTCAGGCCGCAGGCCCTGCGCGAACATGATGACTCCGCAGCCGAGGATGATGGCCGCCAGAATCGAAATGGTGGCCACCGCGCCCCAGAAGTTGCCGGAAATAGACTGGTTGCGGGCCGACATCAACAGCGACCACACGCCCAGAATGACCGTGAACAGGATGTAGGCGTTGAACAGGATGCTGGACAGGTCGTTGAGTGTCATGTCTCGTTCAGCCAGCCGAGACCTGGCGGATAAGTTCAACGGCCAGCCAAACCAGCGCGACGGCGTTGAAGACGAGCAGCGCCTGCTGCTGAATTGCGCCGCTGGCATCCACAAATTCTGTGCCCCGGAAGTCCTTGCGCGGGCGGAACAGGAAGCTGACCGGCACGGCCACGATGACGACGATCAGCAGCCACGCCGGGAACGCGCCGCCGATGATGCCGATCATGAAGCAGATCGCCGCCAGCAGCACCATCGCGTACATCAGGCCCTTCGCGTTGCGTTCGCCCAGCAGAATGGCCGTGTTGTGCAGTCCGGCTTCCTTGTCCACCGCGAAATCGCGCAGTTGGTTGTACAACTGCCCGTAGCTTGAGAACAGCGTCACGCCGAGAAAGATGAACCAGATTACGCCAGGATTCACACCATACGTGAAGTAGCCCGCCAGAAACAGCAGGCCGCTCAGCATGAGTGAGTGCGAAACGATGTCGGTGATCGGCCAGGCCTTGAGCCGTACCTTCCGCCACGAATAGAGGTGCGAGATCACCAGCGTAACAGCGCCGATGACGAAGGCATAGCTGCCCGCCAGCGCGTACAAACCGAGCGTGACCAGTGCCACGACGGCGAGCG
>JAEURB010000079.1 GCA_016788435.1 Anaerolineae bacterium
ACGCCGGTAGCCGGTGTCGCCCATTTGCAAGCGCCGCTGATCGGTCATTCCCGCCCGCTTGTCCTGCGCAGTGACGGTAACTTCGACCAGCGCATCAAAGACCCAGAATGGCAGGTAAAGCCCGGCGACTGCTGCGTTGACCACCTGATTGCCGCTGTCCACAAAGCCGCGCAGCCGTTCGCCGACGCCCTTCAGCGCAGCGCGAATGGCCGCCTTGGCCGCATCCTCACCCACCTGGAACGGGATCAGTCCATCCGGCTGGTCGAATGCGCCGAGCGCATCCTGAACGACGACATGAGCCGAGCCACAGAAGGCGCAGATCGCGCTCATCTGGTCACGCATCAGCGTCCGTTCCGCCCCGCACTGCGAGCAATGCACGAGCCGCGAGCCGATCAGCCAGCGCACCGGCCGCGCGCGCCGTTCGAGCATAGCCGCGCCCAGCACATCGCCCGCCGAGTCGAGAATCGACAGATCCGCCAGGTCGAGCGTTTGACCGCAGAAGCGGCACACGACCTCGCCGTTATCCCGCGCTTCCAGCTGTCCGCCGCAGTTCGGGCACAGCAGGGCGGCAGTGCCAGTCGTTATGCCCTCGGCTGCCATGCGGGCGGGGGCGGGCTCGTGTGGGCGGCTGAGCAAGTCCTCCAATTCGGATTCGGTGATACGGCCATCAAGCGCCATCAGCCGCACCAGCGCCTCGTGGTGGCCGGGGTCGTTGGCAAGAATCTCGCCCAAATGGTCTCGCTTGGTCACCTCATCGGCCGCCAGTTTGGCCAGCCAGAGATGCGCGTCGGCAAAGTCATCCTGAATTTCCAGCGCCAGCTTGAACTGCGCGATTGCACCCGGCTGGTCATCCATCCACAGCTTGTCGTGGCCGGTTTCAAAGATCGCCAACGCACGCTTGTCCACCTCGCCGCGATGGGTGAGCTTGACTTCCGGCCGCTGGCCGCGCGCTGCCAGCCGCGCCGATGCCTCTTCGAGCGTCTCACGCGGCACGTCCAGCACGTTGCCGCAAACTTTGCAGCGGAAAACAGCGGCGACTGTGTCGTGCGTCATCACGCTTCCACAGCGTGGGCAGTGTTTCTCCATCGGTAATCCTCGCGCGACCAGCCCGGTTCAGCCCTACTTTTCACAGTATACGTAATTCCGGCCCGCAAGCGTTCAGGACAGACGGCCGCGCACATGTTAGAATAGAAAATCTGTTCCGAAGACTCAGCGAACGGAATGACATGACCGCCCCGATCCGCGTCCTCCATTTCGCCGACGTCCATATCGGCGTTGAGACTCATGGCCGGAATGATCCAAGAACTGGCCTCAGCACCCGTGTGCGCGATTTCCTGCAGCGGATGGATGAGATGGTGGCGTATGCCCGCGAGCACGACGTGGACCTCGTCATCTTCGCTGGCGACGCCTTCAAGACGCGCACCCCCACGCCGACTTACCTGCGCGAGTTCGCCTACCGTATCCGCGACCTGGCGGCGCTGGCCCCGGTCGTGCTGCTGGTGGGCAACCATGACCTGCCGCAAACGGCGATGAAAGCGTCCAGTGTCGAGGTTTTCGACACGCTCGGCGTGCCCAATGTGTGGGTGGCCGATGCGTTCGAGGGGCGCGTGATGGAAACGAAGCGCGGGCCAGTTTTTGTCGGCGCGGCCCCGTTTCCGATGCGCGCGCACCTGCTCAGCGATGAGGAGACGCGGCAGGCGACGAGCATTGCCGAGACGAACGCGCTGCTCGATCAGCGGGTGTCGGACTTGCTGGAAGGGCTGGCGCAGGATGCGGCAGCTCACAAGATGCCGCGCCTGCTCACCGGCCATTTCACGGTATCGGGCGCGACGCTGCAGCGCGGCAGTGAGCAGTCCATGATGCTGGGGGCCGACATTCCCGTACTGATCTCGGCGCTCTGCCCGCCCGGCGCGTGGGACTATGTGGCAATG
>JAEURB010000472.1 GCA_016788435.1 Anaerolineae bacterium
GTACACTTTCCGTCAGTCACGGGGTGTGGCGCAGCTTGGTAGCGCGCAGCGATCGGGACGCTGAGGCCCCCGGTTCAAGTCCGGGCACCCCGACACAGAGAGACGTTCATGCAGCGTCTCTTTTCATTTCCGGCCCCGCCGCTGGCGCATGACCTCGAAGGCCAGCACGGCCGCCGCGCCCGCTGTACCCAAACTAAGCCGGAACTCGCGCCCGTAGGGAATACGCAGGCGCACGTCGGCCGCATCGGCGAAGGCCCGCGTCACCCCGCGCTTCTCACCGCCAATCAGCAGGAACAGCGGCACGGTCAGGTCGGCGTCGTAAACATCTACCGCCCGCGTCACGTCGGTGACGGCAATCAGCAACCCGCGTGCGCGGAAGGCCTCCGCCGCGTCGTGGGCCGTTTCGGCAACCGCCGCCGGCAGCCGTTCGCTGGCCCCGGCCGAAGCCCGCGCCACGACCGCCGCCGCGCTCATCCAGTTGCGCGGCCGAACGACCAGCCCGGTCGCACCTGCCGCATACAACGCGCGCACCGCCTGCCCGAAGTTGTGGGGGTCTTCCACGCCGTCGAGCATGGCGACGAACGGCGCGCCCTGCCCCGACAGCAGGTCATCAAAGGTTACGAAGCGGCGCGGCCCAACGATGGCCAGCACCCCGCCGTGCGACTTTCCCTGCGCACGTTCGTCAATCTCGGCGGCATCCACCCGGTAGACAGGCACACCGGCCTGCCGGGCGAAGCGTTCGATGCGCGCATCATCGGCCTCGCGGCGGTCACGGCGCAAATAGACGGCTTCGAACGGGCGGCTGCGCGACCAGAGCGCCGCCTCGACCGAAACGGCGCCTTCCAGCAGGGCCCGTTCACCGTCTACAGGCCGTTGGTCTTGGCTTGGTTCCACAATGCATCCATTTCGGCCAGTGTCATGCTCTCCAGCGTCCGTCCCTGAGCCTCTGCCTCCTGCTCGATAAAGCGGAAGCGCCGGTAAAACTTGGCGTTGGCCTGGCGGAGCGCGCTCTCCGGCTCAACCTTCAGCCAGCGCGCCCAGTTGACCAGCACGAACAACAGGTCGCCCACTTCTTCGGCCGTGTGTTCGGGGCTGCCGGCCGTGATGACCTCGTTCAGTTCTTCCTGCACTTTGGCCGTCACATCGTCGAGCCGTTCCCAATCGAAGCCGGGTTTGGCAGCCCTGGCCGTGTACTCGTAGGCCTGCAGCAGCGCGGGCATCCCCTTCGGCACGCCGTCGAGCAGCGACTCGCGCTGGTCAGGCTTTCCGGCACGCTCGGCCTGCTTGATGGCATCCCAGTTGGATACCACTTGATCGGCCCCGTCCACGGTCACTTCGCCCCACACGTGCGGGTGGCGGCGGATCAGCTTGCGGTTGATGTGGCTCAGCACGTCAGCCATGCGGAACTCACCGTCATCAATCGCGATCTGGGTGTGCAGCACGATTTGCAGCAGCAGATCGCCCAGCTCTTCGCTCAACGCGGCCGGGTCATCGGCGTCAATCGTTTCCAGCACCTCGTGCGCCTCTTCCAGCAGGTACTTGCGCAGGCTGTGATGAGTCTGCTTGCGGTCCCAGGGGCAGCCCTCCGGCGCACGCAGGTGAGCAATGACTTCCTGGAACTGCTCGAAGCTGCTCATGCCACCCAGCGCCGGCAGGTAGAGGGACGTCATGTGGCCGATGCGCTCGCTGCGGTCAATCGCGTACAGCGCCATGCGTTCGAGCGACTCATCTTCCGCCCCGGCTGCGTGCAGCAGCACCACCTCGAACTCGTCCGGGTACTGGTTCATCAGCGTCAGCTTGAGATCGCTGGCCACCTGCCGGCTGTAAACCTGCCCGAGCAGCGCCGGGAAATCAGGATTGAGGGGCGGATGATGCAGCGCGGCGATGTCAATGGCGTCGAAAACCTGCAGGCCGTCGAGCGCATCCACGCCGAGCAGGCGCAGCGATGGCTCGATGAAGCTGACGCCGGGGATGATTTCGAGCGGGATACCCCGTTCGCTGGCCGCCGCCATCAGCCGCGTGACGGTCGATTCGCCCACCAGCGGGTCACCGGGCACCGCATAGACCACGCCACCTGTTTCGGCAGCGGCCAGGACTTCACGAACAATCGCGCCGTATATCTGCTCAAAGTCGGCCGACGCTTCGTACAGCGCATCGAAGGATTGGAGCGCGCCGCGAATGGGCAGATGCGGCACGGCGGGATGTTCTTTCGTGCGCAGATAGACCGCCGGGGCGTGCTCGATGGCCGCCCAGGCGCGTCGAGTCAGGTCGTCGGCCCGCGCCGGGCCAAGGCCGACGATGGTGAGAGTCATAGCGTTATCCTCCGAGCGTGACCGCGCCAACGCCCAGCACTTCGGCCAGCGCCTGTGCGCCTGCGCGGGCCGTGTGCCAGCCGGTGACCGGGTTGGCGGCCAGCGCAAGGAGTATTCCGCCGCCGGGCAATTCGAACGCCCGCGCCGCCGGTATGGTGCGCAGCGCGTCACGGCCAAACTGCTCTACCAGCGCCGCGCCGAACACGTTGATATCCCAAGCCGCCTGCGGGCCAGCGTTCACCGGCGGCAGTTCGTGTGTATCGTAGTTGAACAGGCCATAGCCATAGGCGGGCTGCAAGGCCCCGGCGAGGATGGTCACCGCGTCCCACAATCCAGCCGCCGTCGCGTCACCCTGCGGGCCGGTCAATGCGCCACGGCTGACGGTGATATTGAGGCGCTTGAGCTTGCGCGGATCGTAGCCGAACGCGAACTGCGCCCCGCCCGGCCCCTCGAACTCCATCCAGTAAGCCCCGTTGTAGCGCGGCGCGGCGCGCAGGGCGTTTGTCCACGCCCGGTCGAGCATCTCCGCCGAGTTCGGCACATACTTCTCGCCCGGAATGTCGGTGCAGACGAGCGCCTTCTTGAGGAAGCGAAAGCGGTCACCTTCCGACAGCGCGTTCATGGCGCGCAGGATGTTCGCGCGGTCTGCGAGGCGCAGATCGGTGAAGTCGAAGAAGACGAATTCGGTTGAACCGGCCATGAGAACCTCAAAGTTGAAAGTTCAAGGTTGAAAGTTGAAAGTCCGAGTAAATTGTTCGCACCAGGCAGACTCGCTCCATCCTCCACTTTCAACTCTGGACTTTCAACCTTCAACTTCCATAAAGCAAACAAGGCAAGACGAAACCCGTCTTGCCTTGCGAGTGTGCATGATGAGCAGCGCGGGGCCGGAGACCGGCTTAACGCTTGGTGTAGGTCGGAGCCTTGCGCGCCCGCTTGAGGCCTGGCTTCTTGCGCTCTTTGGCGCGAGCGTCGCGGGTGAGCAAACCATTGGCGCGCAGCTGCGGCCGGGTGTCGGCGTCGATCTTGAGCAGCGCACGGGCGATGCCCAGGCGGATCGCGTCGCGCTGGCCGGTGACGCCGCCGCCGTTGACGTGCACGGACACGTCGTAGGTGCGCTCCCAGCCGAGGATGGTCAGCGGCTGGAGCAGGATGCCCATGTCGCCTTCACGGCTGATGTAGTCGCTGCCGTCTTTGTCGTTGATGACGATATTGCCGGTGCCGCCCGGGTAGAGGCGAACACGCGCGCTGGCTTCCTTGCGGCGGCCGATGCCTTCGTAATACTGAGCAACCATGCGTGAAACTCCTCTTACAGCTCGAACGGCTGCGGCTTCTGCGATTCGTGCGGGTGCGTCGGGCCGGCGTAGACCTTCAGCTTCTTGAACTGAGCGCGGCCCAGCACATTCTTGGGCAGCATCCCCTTCACGGCGCTCTCGATGGGGCGCGTCGGCCACTTCTCAAGCTGGCGGCGGAGCGTGATCTCCGTCAGGCCACCCTGATACTTCGAGTGGCGGTAGTAGACCTTCTGATCGAGGCGCTCACCCGTCACATGAATCTTGCCGGCGTTGATGACGATGACAAAATCGCCCGTGTCGAGATTGGGCGTCCACATCGCCTTGTGCTTGCCGCGCAGGATCGAGGCAATTGCCGTGGCGAGGCGCCCGAGCGTTTGACCCTCCGCGTCCACCACCCACCACTGACGCTGAATGTCCTTGGGGCTGGGTGTGTACGTCTTTTCCAGTGCCATTCTTCACCCTCCGGCGGGCGTCTCTCCCGCCTTGCTGCCCGCCCAGAAGGGCGTGTCCCCCTGATGGGGATAGCGTACATATTCTAACACGAGGCCTTGCGGCAGCGCGATGCTGCCTTTCGCTCGCAACCTGGCCCGGTCGCGCAGCGCCTGGAACTCATCCAGTGACAGCGCCCCGCGCCCCACGTCCACCAGCGCGCCAACAATCCGGCGCACCATGTGCTGTAAAAAAGCATCCGCCTCGATGGTGTACACCCATTCGGTGTACCCGGGGCGTTCGGCCGTCGCCCACTCGCTGACGAAGACGGTTCGCACCGTATTGTCGCCCTGCGGCGGCTGGCCGAAGGCCGCAAAATCGCGAGTTCCGGTCAACCCTTCGGCCGCTTCCCGCAGCGCCCGCTCGTCGAGACTGGCCCTGATCTGCCAGGCCCGGTAGCGGAGCAGTGGCAGGCGATGCGGGGCCAGCGCGACCGTGTAGCGATAAGTGCGCGACCGGGCATCGAAACGCGGATGAAACCCGTCGTGCTGAACAACCGCCCACAGGGCGATGTCATCGGGCAATCGGGCGTTCACCGCCCGGCCCAGCGCATCTTCGCCGTGCGCCCACTCCACGTCGAAGGCGATGACCTGACCGGTGGCATGCACGCCGCTGTCGGTGCGCCCCGCTCCCAGTATCGTCACCTGCTGGCTGGTGGCCTCGGCCACTGCCCGTTCGACGGCGAGCTGGATGGTGGGCGCGCCGCCCGCCTGCCGCTGAAAGCCCTGATAAGCAGTGCCTTCGTACGACAGGAGCGCGCGATAGCGGGCCATGCCGCGCAGCAGCTAGTTGTTGCCGCTGCCCTTCAACTTGCGCGCGTCCGACTTGTCGGTCTCCGGCTTCTTTGGGCTGGCCTTCTTGCCGGATTTCGCCTTCTTGTCGTCGGCGGGCGTCTCCTGCCGGTCCACGAACTCCAGCACAACCATGCTGGCGGCATCGCCCTTGCGCGGGCCAAGTTTGAAGATGCGGGTGTAACCGCCCGCGCGAGTGGCGTAACGCGGCGCGATGTCGTTGAACAACTTACCGACCAGATCGCGGTTGTTGTTCAGGCGGCTGGCGGCCAAACGGCGGGCATGCACGCCCTTGGTGTCGGGTGCCGCCAGGCCTTTCTTGGCGATGGTGACGAGCTTTTCGAGGTCGGCGCGAATGAAGTCGGCCTTGGCCTCGGTCGTCTCGATGCGCTCGTGCTGCACGAGTGCGGTTAGCAGCTGCATCCGCAGGCGGCGGCGCGCATCGTAGTCCCGGTTCAGTTGCTTCCCACTAACGCGGTGGCGCATCAGGTCTTCCTCACTCGCTCAAATCAGTCGGTATCTCCACGTCAGCCGGGAGATAATTCTTCTCTTG